>CAZBYM010000620.1:0-2111 GCA_964495745.1 uncultured Chryseobacterium sp.
CGGTAATTCCTGTCTTGTTACTGCGATGGGAACTGAACCAACATTTACTGTAGACACCTCCGGGAAAGCTACAGTCTGTCTTGTGTTTGGTAATCCGTGGAGTATTAATCTTCAGCAATATCGATGGAATAAATGGGTGTTTGTCAAACGGATTGAGTGTTACGAACTCAAGATTGGTGACACTTGCTTCACAATGCAGGTTAATCTTCATTCCGGCGAAAACAGATTTCGTCTCGAGATTTTAGATTCAGGCAAGCCTCACCACGTTTGTTGCGACATGAAGGTCTGGAGTGCTATTCCTACTCCCAATTGCGAGGGAATGAGTGAATATGGTGTTGGTGATACCATTCATCTCGCGTTGCAAAGCATGTGGCAGTTGTTTGATGCCTATGGAAATCTGGTATGGCAAGGAAATTCAACCAATATTCCGTTGCGCGGATTAGAGTCGGGAGATTATTATTTCTGTTTTGATAATAGAGTAGTACAGATGGCTGTTTTTCTGCAGGAACATAGAAGAAAATGAGAATGGCATTAGTCGAACATGATCAATCAGGAAAGAGCAAGGAAGAATTAGTTTCCGGTTTCCCGTTCTCTGTTTCGAATAATTTTGATGAATGAGATTCCTCTTACTGCTTTTTTTGTTGAATTGCATTCCTTTCAAAATGAGAGCGATTGAATTGAGGATCACTGTTGATTCTGTTGGGAACTCAACAAGTTGCGTCAAGGGAAAATTTCATGGCAGTATTTGCGTTCAGCAATTCAAATGGAATCGTTGGGTAACAGTCGATACATTGGCAATGAATTTGCTTTTGAACGATACGTGCTTTGAGCGAAGGTTTTTTCTGCATAGCGGAGAAAATCAATTCAGACTGGAAGCGTTATTCACGAATCCTTTTGTAACAACTTGTTATTCTAAAGTTGCGAAAACACATAACTCTGATACGCTGGTACGATGTGGAACGGAAGGTCCTTGTGGATCTTTCATTACATTTCATCAAGTAACTCATTGGGAATTATATGACAGGGCAGGGACATTTTTAAGTGCAGGAGTATCCCAAAGAGTTCAATTTTCAGGTCTCGCGAAGGGAGCATTTATTATTTATTACGATAATTGCAGCGCCGAGTTTTATAAGAACTAAAAACGTTCATAAACCGAAGAAAACAATCATTTTTTGGCGTTGAAACTCCAATGAAAATCCTATTTTTGCTGACTGTTTCGGGGAATACTTAACCCGAAACACGGAACATTTTTAACTCGAAACTGATATGGGCGTTTTAGTCGGAAAAAATTCAAAAGTAATTGTGCAAGGTTTCACTGGAACTGAAGGCACTTTTCATGCAACTCAGATGATTGAGTTCGGAACAAATGTAGTGGGCGGAGTTACTCCTGGAAAAGGTGGACAAACACATTTGGATCGTCCGGTTTTCAATACGGTTAGTGAAGCGGTGAAAACAGCTGGCGCAGACGTATCGATTATTTTTGTTCCACCTGCATTCGCTGCTGATGGAATTATGGAAGCAGCTGAAGCTGGAATCAAAGTAATCGTTTGCATTACCGAAGGAATTCCTGTTCGCGATATGATTCAAGTGAAAGAATATTTGAAAGGTCGCGATTGTCGTCTCATCGGACCGAATTGTCCGGGAGTTTTAACTGCAGGCGAAGCGAAAGTTGGAATCATGCCGGGATTTGTTTTCAAAAAAGGAAATATTGGAATTGTTTCGAAGTCGGGAACATTGACTTATGAAGCTGCAGACCAAATTGTGAAAGCGGGTCTTGGAATTACGACAGCAATCGGTATTGGAGGCGATCCTATCATCGGAACAACTACGAAAGAGGCTGTTGAATTGTTGATGAATGATCCGGAGACAGAAGGAATAGTAATGATTGGGGAAATTGGTGGTGGATTAGAAGCAGAAGCAGCACGTTGGATTAAAGCAAACAGGAATAAGAAGCCGGTTGTTGGTTTTATCGCCGGTAAAACAGCGCCGAAAGGAAGAACGATGGGTCACGCTGGTGCAATTGTAGGCGGAGCAGAAGACACAGCAGAGGCGAAGATGGCTATTTTGAGAGAGTGCGGAATTCACGTTGTTGATTCTCCAGCGACGATTGG
>CAZBYM010000621.1:0-2106 GCA_964495745.1 uncultured Chryseobacterium sp.
TCCTTCACACATTTGTTGAGCATTGGAATTTGGTGCGACAGCAGTTACACCGATTAGTAGACAAATAAAAGCGAATACCTTTTTCATATCGGGAGTTCTGAAGATCAATTAACAATGTAATTACGTACGGCTGTCACTTTTTCAGTGAGCGAATTCAACAATTCAGGAGACATTTTCACGTCAGTTGTTCCGTTGATTGTTGTTGTTTTCGAACCTTCATCATGAGTAGGCTCTGCGAAAGTATATTTGATTTCGACTTTCTGATATTCAGCGTCCAATGCTTCCATCAGTGTAATCAACTCAGCGAACTCAGGCTTCTCGCATTCTTTCAAAAGCTTTACAAGTCCGGCAGAAGTAGTTTTCTGTTCGCCAATGCGAATGGCAATTGCATCAGTTGGTTTCTGCTTGTAAGTGTTTAATGCGAAATACATGCTTTCAATCCATCCACCAGCAAGAATAAGCGCAGCCATGTGATCCTGTTCACTTTCACGAAGGAAATTATCGCTGCGACGATATGCTTCTCCAACAAGAACGAGTATTGAATCTTTGTTCGCGATATTATCGCTGAAGCGTTTCAAGAGTGTTGCATCGAAACTGGCAGTGATTTTAAGTTGGTCCGCAAGCTGATTTACAGTTTTGTAATATTCTAGCGCGTCAGGAGTATTCTCATACATCGTGATGTATCCAAGGTCCGCTCCATAAACACCAAGATTAAGAGCTTGCTTCATTCCTTCCGTGTACTTAGAAAGATTGTCTGTTGAATTCAACATTTTCTTATCGTACAACGAGCCGCTCTTTTTGATCATATCAGCAATCTGCATAGGAGAAGGCATCATAAAATTCTGGCCTTTCACTCTAAGGTTGTTGACATCGATAGTGTCCTTTACGGGAGAATCTCCGTCAGGATTATCGTTTGGATCATCGGAACATGCTGCCACAAGTGCACATGCACTGAGGAAAACTGCGACAAATCTGAACTTGAATTTCATCTAAAAAGTAGCGTTAAGTAGGGTATTATAAAAGACGACGCAAGTAAGGCAAAAAATGCCAATTTTCAAAAAGGAAAGGGGTTTTGTCAGTAAGAAACAAAACTTGGTGGGAGGAAAAAGGGTGTTCATTTGCGGACTTATAGTAACCCTGAAAGCCCTTTAGCCCTTTGAGGGTTACACGCCTGTCTGCCGGCAAAGGCAGGCGCACGCGACTATAAGGTGTTGATAATTACCCTGAAATTACCCCGATTCTGCAACCATATCTCCTACTTTTAGCGGAATAATCGCGATTTATGACTGTAAACCGTCCACTTTTAACACTGATTTCCGTTTTCTTCTTTTGGGGATTTGTGGCAGCCAGTAATGGAATTCTTATTCCGGTTTACAAAGAGAAACTCGGACTTCTTCAGTGGCAAGTGCAGCTCATCGACGTAGCCTTTTACGTGGCGTATACGGTTGGTTCTATCCTTTACCTGATCATTTCGAAAATTGCAGGTGGCGACTTACTGAATAAAATGGGCTACAAAAACGGGATTTCGCTCGGACTCACAATTTCTGCGATGGGTGCGTTGTTGTTTTATCCGGCTGCGGAAATGGAGTCTTTTAGTATAATGCTGACTGCCCTTTTCGTTGTTGCGCTGGGATTTTCTTTGCAGCAAACCGCCGCTAATCCATTGGCTATTGTGATGGGAGATCCTACGAAAGGGTCACAACGATTAAGTCTCGCTGGAGGAATAAACAATATTGGAACAACCATTGGTCCGCTGCTTGTTAGTTTTGCAATTTTTGGTTCGATCACAGCGGGGCACGACTTAGATATTCAGAGTGTCAAAGTCCCCTATCTCATACTTGCTGCCGCCTTCCTGATGGTTGCAATTGTTTTCAAGTTCTCCTCTATTCCGGATCGGATTGAAACCGCGCAAGCGCAAAATGCACAAGATTCAGCAAAACTCACTGACAGAGGAAGCGCCTGGAAATATCCACAGCTTATTCTAGGTATGATTGCAATTTTCGTCTACGTGGGTGTAGAAGTGAGTACAGCGAGTAATCTTCCTGAATTCATGAAACAGAAAGTGGGCACAACGACGCAAAACATTGCTCCTTATGTATCGTTGTT
>CAZBYM010000622.1:0-2073 GCA_964495745.1 uncultured Chryseobacterium sp.
GCAGATATGCAATGTGGTGCTCAAATTGTGCGCCTATTGCAAGGTGATGTTGGTAGCGGTAAAACTTTGGTGGCGGTAATTGCTGCTTGCGATGTGGCAGCCAACAATCAACAAACTGCCATTTTGGTGCCAACTTGATCGGCTGTAAAAATTCATTCGGATGCGTGAATCTCCGCAACAAAGAATTCCACTTCTTCAACCAAAAAATGACAGCGAACGAGTACCGAGACCGAGTAGCTAAACTTCGTGCAGAAAAAACTCTTCCGGAAATTTTTGAAGAATTCAAAAAATTTAAGTCGCGGCATTTTGTGAAATGGATGCAAGAAAAAAACACGGAAAATTGCACGGGAGACTATTTGGTGAACTGCAAGAATTGCATTGAATGCTACGACTCAGAAAATCTGGAAAATTCGAAATTTTGCTCCGATCTTAAGAAAGCCGACAAGATAAGTTTTGGGAATTACGACATCTCGTACTTTGGTCTTGGCGTGGACCACTCCTATGAATGTTCGGTTGTCGGTTATAATGTTAATCACACCCTCTTCTGCGAAAATGCTTGGGAATCGTATGATGTGTATTATTCACAATTGTGCGTCAATGGTTCGCGTAATCTTTTTGGGTGCGTTGGATTGAAGAGAGGGGAGTATGCGGTCATGAATAAGCGGTATTCGAAAGAAGCGTATGAAGAATTGGTGCCGCGGATTCTTGAACACATGCGTCAGACGGGCGAGCTCGGTGAATTCTTCCCTATTTCCATGTCCGGCTTTGGCTACAATGAAACGAATGCGCAGGAATATTTTCCGCTCACAAAAGAAGAAGTATTACAGCGCGGCTGGAGGTGGCGCGATTTAAAAGATCCTGATTACTCCGGCGTGACGAAAAAATTGCATGCCTCCATCATCCCGAATAACATCAAAGAAATACCGGATGAAATTCTTAACTGGGCCATTGAGTGCGAGGCCTCCGGCCGGCTCTTCCAAATCCAACCAACGGAACTCGCATTTTACCGAAAAATGAATCTGAGCATCCCAAAACTCCATCCGGATGAACGCCATAAAAGAAGATTTGAATCCAGAAATCCGCGCCGTTTAGAAAGTCGCGTCTGCGGCAATTGCGGCATCACCACTCAAACCACCATCTCCCTTGAGCGTTCGAGCAGGGTGTACTGCGAGAAATGCTACCTTGACGCGGTCTATTGACGATGTTTGCTCCATTCTATCTTCTAAAATAAGAATCTATCGCAGAAATAACAGAATCCTTGTCTCGAGCAGTAGGATTGAAACCAACGACTCTAGCGTCGGGTTTAAAACTCCCTTCAAATTCCCGCTGTGATGTAATTGTTGTTGTGTTCATAAAAATTTCTAGTTCACATGGAGGGTGATCTGAGTTTTGCTGATTCCATTCGTTAATTTTCTCTCTGGCATAATTCATGAATCGCCTACCGAGTCCCGGAATAGGTATACCATCTTCTGTAGGAGGAAATTCCATATCGCAAATAATGAAGAACCTCTCGCCCCCGCTGGCTCTTTGTAGAAAATCACCTATGGCTTTCTGTGCATCGAATTCGTTCTTTGCCCACTTTATACCTTCATCATCTTCTTGCGAACCTCTTTTTTGCCGCAAGAGCTCTGGAATTTTTATCCGGGGGTCATCCTCAACAATTAAAAACTCACGAGAACGATAGGCCGCCCGAAGAACATCCGGCTCAATACTGCGGCGAATCTCTTCTGCGTGCTGCCGAACGAGATTTGGTACTTGTTCCCTTTGCACGAGTGACGTCCGAAATCCTGCTTCAGGCAATTCTTCTCGTAAAAGACAACCCATAAGCCCCAAGACATTAAAATCTCCCCATCGCTGGAAGGCAACATGCTCCAGCTTCGCATATCGAGCACTCACGCCGTGCAAGAGTTCATATATTATTGCTTGTTCAGCGGGTGTGGCGTTTCGGTAGAGTTGCGCCGTCTTTCGAACGAACGCACGCCACACGGGAACAAATTCTTCTGCCCACTTTGTGCAACTTGCGCTTTGATGAATCGCTGCATCGAGAGCATCGGGAAGTGACGAGATCGTAAG
>CAZBYM010000623.1:0-2072 GCA_964495745.1 uncultured Chryseobacterium sp.
ACAATCTTCTTGTAGGAATTGCTGTTGACATGGGCTGCATCAGTTCACAGATCAGTAATAATCTCGTGTTGCGGCTCGCAACAGGTTTACGTTTCAGCGGACTCAATAACCTCCCTTTAGTTGTAAGTTGTAATCAGATGTCAACTAACCGTGTTGGTATGCAGTTGAACGGAACGGATATTGGGAATCAAGGATCTTCAGTTCAAGTTCAGGATAATCAGTGGTCGATACCGAATAATATGTTAGGCGCTGAAAGAAATAATTCTGTTCCTCCAGTATTTTACCATCGCGGTTTGACGCAAGTTCCTCCATGGTTTCCAACAAGCCTGCAAATGAATCCTGGAAATTCACTACTGCCAGTTCAGGTTACAAATTCTCCATTCAATTGCTTACTGGGCTGTCCCAACCCACCGTGTCAGCAAAATCAAATTGCAAAAATCGCCCGTCAACAATCCCCATTCAATCAACCCCTGAATTCAAACGATCGTTATTTCACGCTGCGAAATGCATACGGTGAAATCATGGACAATCCGATCATTATGAGCTTGGGCACAACCGACGATAGCATCGTTATTTGGTTACATGATAGCCTCACATACACGAATATCGGATTGATGCGAACTGTAAGTGACAGTCTAGCGGCAGGCGACACGCTGATGATTCAACAATTGTATAGTGCGTTTTTACCCTCCAACACACCTGAACAAAATCAGAAAATTGTTTATCAAATTTATTTCAGGACATGGGCGCTGGGAATTTACGATCTGAATCAGACGGATTACAATACATTGCTTGCAATAGCACAGCAATATCCTGATGAAGGTGGTACTGCGGTTCTTGACGCACGAGTAATGATAAATTACAGGCAAGATGATTACTTTGGCAATTCTTCATCCAGATTACAGGAACCAGAAATTACGTCAGGTAATATCGGATTGATGTATCCAAATCCCGCCGGTGATCAAGCGATTTATAAAATCACACTTCCTGATAGTTCTGCTGGAGAAGTGCAGTTGCGGGATGTATTTGGTCGGCTTCTCATTACTTTGGCTTTGACTGCAGGGGAAAATAAGGTTGTATTCGATCTTAGCACATATACTTCCGGACTATATGTTTATCGAGTCTATGTGAACGGAGAACCTGAAGTAGCGGATATATTAATCATCAGCAAATAGGTTGTCACCATGGCTGCGCGAGGGTGGGTATCAATTTCAACTCTGATTGTGATTTTGGCGCTTTGTCCATCACGAATTACTGCTCAGGTTAATCTTGTTATTAATCCATCCTTCGAAATATACGACACATGTCCTTCAACGGTGGATCAGATCAATTTCGCCCAAGGTTGGTTTCAGCCCAATACTTTAAATGGTAGCACCGACTACTTTAATAGTTGTTCAAGCAGCACATTCGTATCAGTACCATCGAATGTGTGCGGCTACCAACAAGCACATTCGGGTCAGGCGTATGCAGGAGCAGGGATAGTAATTCAAGTGTCGTGGAATTATGGACGTGAATATTTAGAAGGATCTTTATCGCAACCTTTGGATTCGAATAGAAAATATTGTACGTCGATTTATACATCACTATCAAATAACTCAGAGTTGTCGACGGAAATCGGTATCAAGTTTACTGCCGATAGCTTATTATATGCTGGACCATCTTATCAAACTTTGGGCGTTGTCCCACAAATTGTTATTACCGATATCGTTGCGTTGGAAGATACATTTGGATGGGTATTATCTCATAGGATTTACAACGCCGTTGGTGATGAACAGTTTTTTACATTGGGAAATTTTTGGAATCAGCCTTGGCTGCTCTATGACTGTTTTGGTCCAAACTGCGGATTTGCATATTACTACTTTGATGACATTTCAGTTGTTCAACTTCCGGAACTTGAAGCAGGAGTTGCTGATACTGTTTGTCGTGGCGATAGCTTGTTACTCACAGGCTCAATTTCAGAAACGTGGCCCGGCATGCAGTTCGAGTGGTTGCCATACACGGGCTTGAGCAATCCATATTCTCTTTCTACAAACGCTTCGCCGAACTCAACAACAACTTACACGCTTACAGTT
>CAZBYM010000624.1:0-2070 GCA_964495745.1 uncultured Chryseobacterium sp.
TTGAACGTAATGCTATCAACGCGCCGATTCAATTATCTGCTTCAGACATGATCAAACTCGCAATGATTCGCGTGCAAAAAGATTTGACCGAAGGAAAATTCAAAACGAAACTTCTTCTGCAAGTACATGATGAATTGATTTTCGATGTTCCGCTTGATGAAGTTGAAAGAGTGAAACCTGTTGTTGAAAAAGCCATGCGCGAAGCATTACCATTGAAGGTTCCGGTGGAAGTTGGAATGGGCACCGGGAAGAATTGGTTGGATGCGCACTAGGACGAATTGCCGCAAAGGCGCAGAGATGCAAAGAAATTGCGCAAAGGTTTCATCAAATTTGCGACATATAGCACCTGACTTTTACTCTGCGTTTTCCTTTGCGTCTCTGCGCCTTTGCGGCCATGACTCCTATTGTTCACAATTTCCATTGAGATTTTACAACATTCCCCACCGATTAACGTTGAATTGGTATCTTTGAACTTCATGAAAAAACAATTGCCTGTACTTTTTCTCGGTGTTATTTGTTTTGCATTTTCTTGCGGACAGACAAACACGAATACATCAGATCAAACAGAAGATTCTGCTGTTATTGATCTGAACAAGGAAGTTGTTTCTGCGGAAAATGTTTTCATCTACATTCCATCACCAATTCAAACAGCAGACTTGCTTAAACAAGCAGGAGCAAAATATAACGCTGAGTTGGTAAATGATCCTTTGAATGCTTCGCGCTACACTTCAACTGCCGCTCTCTCTTTGAACATGGGAGTTTATGGAAGTGACCTTGCATTTGCTGGAATCTTTAATCAGAATGCTGAGACAATCAAGTTCATGGATTGCACGCGCAAGATGGCTGATGGTCTGCATGTGTCCGCAGCATTTAGTGAAGACAGAAAATTACGTCTTGAAGCGAGCATCAACAATCGCGATTCTGTTTTAGGAATCATTACTGATTCTTATTGGGATTGCGACGCAATGTTGCAGGAGAATGAACAAGCGCACGCCTCGGCTTTGATGATTGCGGGTGGTTGGATAGAAGGTTTATACCTGGCTTGTCGCGTTGCTGAAAGCACCAACAACAACGACATTCGTATCAGAATAGTTGAACAACGATCTTCACTCGATAAGCTCATTATTCTCCTCGACAAACAGGAACATAATGACGTTACGCCTGTTTCGAATCAACTCAAGGAACTGAAACTTATCTTCGACCAATTACCGAAAACTGCAGTTGGATCACTTACTGAGACAAAAGATCCGGTTACAGGAATTTCAATTATCGGTTCAGAAGATCCTGCTGAACCAATGAGTCTTAACGCTCTGGAATTCAAGCAAATACTAGACAAAATCACTGAAATTCGGGGTAGTATCGTCACCCGCAATTGAAACTATCATCAGGCATTTCACGTAAAAAATCAACGTGGCATACTTTCTGAATTAGTATTACCAGAACCCACGTTTGATTCTTATGAAGATCTCTCCAAAGGCTGTCTTTTTAGCGGCCATTTTTTCGCTCGCAATTACAGGTGATGTTGTTTCACAGTGTAGCAAAACCTGGGTACGCAAAAAATGCATTCCGAAAGTGAGTCCGTTTATTCACAATGGACAAATGAATTCTTCTGTCCTGAAAGAAGGTGAAAAAATGG
This sequence comes from uncultured Chryseobacterium sp., assembly GCA_964495745.1. Taxonomy (GTDB): domain Bacteria; phylum Bacteroidota; class Bacteroidia; order Palsa-965; family Palsa-965. The sequence goes on from CAZBYM010000624.1 coordinate 1,637, forward strand.
AATCGGTGATGACATTTTATTCCGGACAAGATTATCGGATTCTGATTTGCTCTGAAGAAACATTAGAAAACGTTTCATTCGTTGTAAGCGATATGACTGGAAAAGTATTGTACGATAGCAAAGCGCATGACAATACAGACTTCTGGGATTTCAAAGTGAAAACAACAACTGAAATGCGCGTAGAAGTATTGGCAGGAACGCACGATGGTGGAGATGGAACGGCAAGCGGATGTGTTTCGATATTGGTTGGATTTAAGTCGAAGTAGACGGGAGACGGGAGACGGGAGACGGGAGACGGGAGACGGGAGACGAAAAAAATAAAGTCACATTAATACAAATACGAGAGGCGATTCAAAAATGAATCGCCTCTCTTTATTTATGGTAATCTACTGAAAAATGGTTGGTGGATTTGATCACGAAGTTTCTTAACATTC
>CAZBYM010000625.1:0-2060 GCA_964495745.1 uncultured Chryseobacterium sp.
GGTTGCTTTATTCATCTTGCCTTTTTGCAATGAGAAATAATACATGCCTGCACCATCTTCAATCTGACAATAACTTCCGTCTCCTCCTCGCACCATTAACCAAGGTGTCGTAGTTGTTGCAGAATTTGTCCACCACGTTCCGTTGTCTTGTGCGCCAGCGGCAATGATGTTACTTCCCGGTGTTCCATGATCCATGGCCACGGTATAGAATTGAGTAGTGAAATATCCGTTGTTCAAAGAACTCCAAGTCACGCTTGGTGCCATGCAATCGTTCGTTCTGAAAATTCCTCCGTCGTTATTATTAATCAACACACTCGGATTCGAAGGAAGGAATGTGAGCCCATGATTGTCAGGATGATTGTTTGGATAACTTTCGATGAAAGGAAAATCGGTGAACAATTCATATCCGCCAATCATTTCTATGTTCGCGGTATCATTGAATCGTGTTGTGCTGCGATATGTATTTGTTCCGGCAATGAAAACTACATTCGAATCATCTGGTTTCACACGAACAACAAGATCATAAGAACCTTGCGCGTTGAAGTCGCTGAAAGTTCCCCATTGCTGACCGGTCGGTAAATTCATGGACAGATCTTCCCATTGCGCGTTCACACCCGAACCATCTCCGCCTAGATAAGTGTATCTCCACAACGTATTGTACTCAATGTCTCCTTGAAAATTCGTGTCAGCCATTCCAAGGCCTTCGGAATTTCCAAGAAAATAAATTTCATTTTCGTTCTGCGGATTGATTCCCATCACTACACGATTGCAAAGTGAATCGCCGAAAAATGAAGTGGAAATTTTCGTCCATGTTGTTCCTTGATCCAAACTTCTCCAGATTCCCTTTTGCGGACCATCAGAACTCAATGTCGCATAAACAATTCCGGAATCTTTCGTCACAGCGATATCAGTGAAATAGGAATAGCTGCTCAGATTACCACCGCGAATAGTTGTCCAACTGGTTCCTCCATTCAGACTTTTATAAATTCCACCAAGATTTGCTGCATACACCACATCATTCAAAGTATCGTTTTCATCCAGAACAACATTCCATTGAAAATCCCAGAATGATTCAAATGTTTGTGGAGTGTTCGTTACTGTTGGAGTAATTGGCAACCAGGTTTGTCCGTTGTCGGTACTTTTCAGCATTCCATTCCCCAGGAAATACGCACTTCCTCCGCTTGCCGATTGTCCATATGCTTCTCCCGAACCGGCATACCATGTTGATTCATGGCCCACGCGTTGATCCTGCGCAATACAAGAAATTCCATGATAGTTAAGATTCGGTGTGATTTTGCTCCAACTTGTTCCCGCATCTGAGCTATTCCAGATTCCTCCACTGGTAGAACCTGCTATGAAATGGTTTTCATTGTTCTTATCAATGACAAACGCTCGCGTTCTTCCTCCTACATTCCATGGTCCACGCTGATTCCATATGGCTTGGGAAGTCGATCCTGAAGTTGTTCTCAAAATCGATTGATCATTTGGCAAAGTGGACGCAAATGCTAATTCCTTTTCCCGAATGTGATCTGGAATTTTTCCATCTGGTCCTGCGAGGCGATTTAGTTCATATTTCTGCCTTTCTGAGAGATTTTCCTCCATTGCGTCGCCAGGAATCCTGTTTTCTGAAGTACTGAAGAGTTGAAATCCTGCGAATCCGGCAAGAATGAACATCGAAGCGTAGAAATATTTTCTCATAGGGTATGGGTTGAAGCCAAAAATAACGGAAATTCGGCTCCGAAATGGCACAGAACAATCCACTTATCATCACTTCATTCAAGTTTTCAATAGCAGTTTCTGCACTGATTGCTTGTTTCATCACATTCGGAACAGTTTCAATCACGTCGTGTGGAGAACCTGTTGCAAAAGATTCGATTCAGGTAATTGATAAAAGCAGTGTAACGCGAGCCGACTTGCTGAAAATTATTGAAGGTGGTTGGGTAAATGTCGAATATGGTGAAGCACTTGTACGTGTACATTCTCCAATGTTCGCTGCTGAGTCTGGTCGACCTGTTCAGGAAATGTTGTTCGATATTTCAAATGTAAAAGGTGATACGGTT
>CAZBYM010000626.1:0-1643 GCA_964495745.1 uncultured Chryseobacterium sp.
CGATATCACATTCATCGGAAATTACCATTAGTATTTCTGTCTGGGTGGTCGAAAATTCTGCGGCTTGATGAAACAGAGAATCAAAATACTCCAGATTTTCACCGCAGTACCACGCGTGATCCGCTAAGGTTGTTGGCTGCTTTTTATAATATGGAGGATTCACAAGAATGTAATCATACTTGTCTTTTGGGATGGCCGCGAATAAATTCGAAAGATGAACAGGAAAAGCACATTGGTTTAATAGTGCATTGCTTATCGTATTTTCAACTGCTGCGGGATTAATATCGCAGGCGGAAACGATGGCTTTTTTCTTCGAACAAAAGATACTCAGCAATCCGCTTCCTGATCCGACTTCAATAATTTTTTTGTTTTCGAGAGGAAGTTTGGCGAGGTAACGTAAAAGGAAAGCAGTGCTGAAAAAAAATCCGGGATGAAAAACATCCGGTTGTATAATGATTTGAATTTCACCCCAACGGTATTTTCGGGGTGACTTCAAATACCATTGTACGTAGGGTTTCCACGTGCGGTGAATTATTCCTTTTATGATACGCCGCATGGATAGCGGTTATTTTACTTCTTTCAATTCCATTTTGCACAATGGACAATCGCCAGCCTTGTCGTATGTTTTTTCGGCTTCACATTTCATTGGACATTGGTAAGCTGTTTTTGTGGAACTGCCGCATGATGCGAAAGAAATCAAAACGATACACGCGAAGAAAATGTTTTTCATAGTTATGGGTTTTTGTGTTTGCTCAAAGTTACTTTATCGCAACTAACAATCCAACGTGAGTTGTTGACATGATTACGGCTTAAAAACGAATTCAACCCTCCTATTCTCAGCGTTCTCCTCTCCCGCAGGTCGGGATTCTGCGTATCCTGCGGTTGTTATTCGAGAGGCAGAGATCCCGTGATCGACAAGATATTTCTTTACGGCTTCAGCTCGGCGTAATGATAGCTCGAGGTTTTCTTCTACAATTCCAACGCTGTCGGTGAAGCCATTAATTGTTACGGTGAGTCGTGCGTCAGCTTTCAGCTTGTCTACAACTGAATCAAGTGGAGAAAAAAATTCTCTTTTGATTACATCTTTGTCGGTGTCAAAATAGATTATCGGTCGCACAGTTGTTCTGCGTGGTATAGGTGATCCTGCAAGAGGAACGAGTTCCAGATCATCCATGAAATAATAGCAATACGGATTCTGCGATTTATTCTTAACTGTTTCCGGTAACAAAATCGACTTCCAATAATCGTCCAGATAACCGAACACGAAGCTTACTTCACCACCGATTGCCGTAAAGTCAACTGTGAATTGCGTCCAGGTACTGACCAGTGAATTACGACTTGTATTCGGAAGTGTAACTGCGGGATATTTCGGATTACTCCTCGGATATTCACTGTTTGCAGTTGCTACTTCGACGTAAGGTACATCCCAGAATTCAATTTGCAGAGATTGCATTGCGTACCGAGAGCGAGGACTTATTGCCAGCCACATCGAAAGGCGATAATTTTTGCCAGCTTCCAGTGTATCGTTGAGATTAACAGCAATGTATTCTTTCCATTTCCCTTTCTCAATATATATTCCTCCGAATGCGTTGCCGCCACGTGCTTTTATTTCCTTGCCGAAATATTTTGAACCGCAATGCGAA
>CAZBYM010000626.1:1653-2053 GCA_964495745.1 uncultured Chryseobacterium sp.
TGTTTTCCGTCGCTGTTAAAGTAGTCTGTTGTTCCGGTTCCCGGATTCCACCAACCCGGAATGTTGTGATAGTCGAATGTGTCGAGTGGAGGGTTGGGCAATTCGTAAGCAGGATCCTGAATCTCAAATCCGGGATTGAGAATGAGATTTTGTGCAAGCATCCCAAGACTATTAATCAAAATCAGAACAAGAAATAGCTTTCTTAGCATGTGAATATTCAACGGTAATAATGCAGACTTATTGCAAAAGATGCGATTTCAGGAAATCTCTTTCCACGCCAACGCCGCTGCTCCAAGCACGGCAGCATTTTCCGGCACGGCAGAAAGTTCAATTTTTACTTTACCTGCATAATTCCGCAGGACATATTGTTCGAAATATTTTCTTGTTGGAGCGAGAATTG
>CAZBYM010000627.1:0-2051 GCA_964495745.1 uncultured Chryseobacterium sp.
GGTAATCGCTGAGTCGCAGCCGACATTAAAATTAGGGCAAGTTGTAGGGATAGTCCATTGATAAAGTGAGTCGTTGTTAAACAACTGGTAGGAGTCATTGGAATTGACAGACCATATTACGTGAAGCCCCATAGGCATTACCATGTAGTGATAGAGTTGTGGGTTGCCAGGTTCTGGCATCCTGATCACGCTATTGGCGTCGGTTCGGGAGAATACATCCTTCGCTAACCACCGATAAACGAAGTAGGAAGGCTTCTTGACATAGTTAATCGTCATCAAATCCATGTCACCGAATTCATTACCCCATGTGGCATATTCGGGTGAGGCGTGCCAGTACAAATGCTGCACATTATTTGATAATCCCGTGATAACGTAGTAAACCACGTACGACGCGTTATCCCGGATTAATGGAGCGGATAGATAGCCAATTGTGTCTGATGGTGTGTGATAATTTGGTTCGCAGGTTTTACACGCAGGTCCGCCTCCTTCCATGAAAGTAACTGGTACATTACTATTGACTCCAGAGGAGTCTGCGAGGTACGCCATTATGGTGTCCGTCGATTCCCAGCGACCATAACGATGTATGTCCACTTCGTCAACCGTTTGATTTCTGAGTATGTACAAGGTATTGCGTCGCTTTCTGCTGAATTGAGGACCGGCGAAAAATTGCTGCGGAAAATTTATTCCTGATCCATTACAGGCACTGTTAATACACAAACTATCAGTCGGACAATATCCGTCGGCAATTGCCGCAGTATTTAGTCTGCCATCAATACCGGCGGAGCTAACAATGGCCGATGGTTGTAATGTGTGAATCAAAGCATAGGTGTGATTTACATAGGAGACATATTGCTGAGCAATGTCGAACGTGTCCGGATCAGGATAGATGGCCGTGTCAACACACCAATTGACTTGCCATTCCTGTTCGATGTGCCAATGATTCACAGATTGTGTCATGCCATTCGGATGCGAAGCGGCAAATGAGAGATCATAACGCTGTATAACTTCGGTTACGAACGCATCCCATAATTGTAAACTATCCGGATACCAACTGTCGTATATACCATTCGCCCCCCAATTAGCCGAACAGAAGGACTGCGGACCATTGGAAGCGGGATTTGCACAGCGCAACGTGAGATAAACGCCTATGCCCTGACTTTGCAATGCAACAACTTTCTGATCAATTCCGCTCCAGTTCCAATTCGACACAGGAGTTGTAACGTTAGGTTGAACATTTCTCCAATGAATTTCCAAGCTATGCCATTGTGCGCCTAAATCACTTGCCCATTGGACCCCACCGGTTAATCCAAAGGCTGAGTTAAGTTGCGCATACATTCCTGTCGGTAAGGAGTATGTTAGCAGGGATAATACCGCAACCAGATAATGTTGTCTTATATGCATTTCAAAAGGTCTTAGCTGAGTAAATATAGAAATTACAGTTGGGTTCCCTTAATATTCATTTTCTTTGTCACTCTTGAATTCCTGAAATATGAGCAAAAAAGTTTCTGTTATCGGAGCCGGTCTTGTCGGTTCATTGCTGACAATTTATCTCGCGAAACGTGGATACAACGTGAATGTGTTCGAACGTCGCGCGGATATGCGCAAGACAAAAGTTGGTGCTGGAAAATCAATTAATCTCGCTTTGAGTGATCGCGGTTTGCGTGGACTCGAGGGAGTTGGAATTGCAGATGAAATCAGAAAAATAGCAATTCCGATGTTCGGACGATTCTTGCATCATCAAGATGGAACGACAGGATTTCAACCTTATGGAAAAGACGGTCAAGCAATAAATTCTGTTTCTCGTGCGGGAATTAACATGATGCTCATGGATCTTGCCGAGACGATGCCGAATGTGAAAATTAATTTTGAAGAAAGATGTACAGCTGTTGATTCGAAAGGTGGAAAATCTACTTTCATCAATGAAGCGACACAGAAAGAAAGTTCGGTTGATTCAGATTTGATTTTCGGTTCTGATGGAGCATTTTCTGCTGCGAGACTAAGTGCAATGCTTGGTCACGATCGTTTTGAATATCGTCAGTATTATATTGAAG
>CAZBYM010000628.1:0-2040 GCA_964495745.1 uncultured Chryseobacterium sp.
ACAATAAAATGAGTATCGAAATTATCAATACTGCAATTCTGGCAACCTCGTTTCTGCTGCTTTTCGGACTGGCAGAAGTGCTGTACCATAAAATGAAGGTGAAAGTCGAGATGACGCGCAAGCTGGTCCATTTCGGAACAGGAATGCTCACCCTCCTTTTTCCGGTTATGCTAAACAATCATTGGCTGGTTCTTTTTCTTTGTGGAAGTTTTGCCCTTATTCTGATCACCAGTTTGAAATTCGGGTTGCTGAAATCAATTAACGCTATTGACCGAAAATCGCACGGAAGTATTTTGTTCCCTGTTGCGGTTTACGGATGTTATCTCGTGTATGATTATTACAATAAAAAATCCGGCGGCGCGGATCATGTTTACATCTATTTTTATTTACCGATTCTTACACTTGCGATTTGTGATCCAATAGCGGCGCTTTTTGGAAAAAGATTTCCGTATGGCAAATTCAAAATTGGAACGGATACCAAAACTCTTATTGGTACAACGGCGTTTTTCGTGAGCAGCCTTACTCTTTCGATTGCTTTTTTGAAATGGTTTTGCTGTGATTCACTAGGACTTGGTGATTTGTTGTTTGTTTCATCCGTTGTCGCAATACTCGCAGCACTTACTGAGGCGGTAAGCGGCAAGGGAACAGACAATCTGACGATCCCGGCGTGTGTGGTAACAGTATTATCTTTTCTACTATGAATCACACAATCATTCACACAATGCCTGGCGATCCAAATTTTCATTTGTTCGAAAGTATTGCCAAAGAAATTTACCCTGCTGATTCCATACGTTTAAGAATCCCTGAAAAGATAAGTACAGGATATTTGGAATCTTGCTCCATAATCTTGACCAACGGAATACCAAAGGCAAGAGTTGCACTTTACAGTAACCCATTCTTGAAGTATCAGGAGAGAAGGGCATTTTGTGTTGGCCATTTTGAATCCGTTGATGATTTTGATATCGCAAATGAGCTGTTGGAGCATGTTGCAAAAAAAGCAAAAGAGCTGGGTGCGGAATATCTGATTGGTCCTATGAATGGAAGTACGTGGGAAAACTATCGATTCAGCACGCACAACAACCATCCCAATTTTTTTTTGGAGCCTTATCATCATTTGTATTATAACCGGTTTTTTATCAAATCCGGATTTGCGCCGATCGCAAAGTACTTTTCAAGCGTAGACACGCAACTGCAATTTGGCATTCCGGAAGTACTTCAGCGCGAAGCACAATTGATTGAGGTGGGCATGACTGTCCGTGAAATAAACCTGAATGATTTCGAGAGTGAACTCAGAAGAATGTTTCAGTTCAATGAAATGGCGTTTCAAAAAAACTTTCTTTACACGCCAATCGCGTGGGAAACATTTTATGGTAAATATGCAGAGGCTAAAAAATTTATTAATCCCGAATTTGTTCTTATCGCTGAAGATGAGAGAAAAGAGATCATCGGATTTGTTTTTTGTGTAGACGATATCTTTAACCAGACAGAAAAGTCGCTGATTGTGAAAACTATTGCACGACATCCCGACAACAAATGGGGTGGACTTGGGCATGTGATTGCAAATACGATAGTCAAAAGAGCAGTTAGGAAAGGATACAAATCAGTGGTGCACGCATTTGTCAGCGATCAGGGAACTTCAGTGAAGATTTCGAAAAATTACCTCGGTGAACTTTACAAAAATTATACTTTGTATGGGAAAGAGATATAGCGCAATAAAAAAGTGGAGCGTGGGAATTGTACTGTCACTCATTCTTCTGATTTCCGGAATGGTTGCATGCAGTCCGTACGGTTCATACGATGGATTTTCGTACAAACTGGTTAAGTGCACGATAACAATTGATGCACCCGTTGATAGTGTTTTTGTGTTTCTTGGAAATTCTGATAATGCATCGCGATGGTCAGTTTATGTTGATCACATTACAACCTTGAACTCAGATAGTTTTGCTGATGGAACAGTAGGATGCCGACGGCGTTGTTTTTGTGAATAAGATGAAACCGGGATTCAATGGGATGAAATGATAACTGAGCGGATTCCGAATA
>CAZBYM010000629.1:0-2036 GCA_964495745.1 uncultured Chryseobacterium sp.
TGAATGCAGCGCGACCATCAGAGAACAACCGGATATAATCATAAACCGTTGTCGAAATAACCTGACCATCTTTACCAATGATACTCCAGGTTCCTCCGGAATAAATTCTGTAGCGGTTGGAAAATAAATATTCGGAATTGCCTGCACCAGCCATTACTCCTCCTTCAGAAATGACTGCAATGTTGCCATGAAAAGCAGTTGCATATTCAAACAACGGCTGTATAATCACTTCGCCTTTCTCATTGAGATAACCATACTTTTCATATTCATCCTGATACAGAAAAGTATTGCCATCCCCAATCTCAATGAATCGATATGCGGCAGGAATAATCCATTTCCCATTGCTGTCAACTACGCCATACAATGCAACACTATCCTGATAATCGCTGTAATTATTACCGCCATTAATATTTATTACTCGTGGGTCGCCAACATGAATCTTTATCGCGGCAACCGCTTTTCCATCTTTGAATTGTCTGATAGAAACATAATCGGGGGCAATAACCCAGGATCCGGCATTATCCAAAACTCCCTGCTTCCCTTTCCATTCCGCAACCCAAAATCCATTCTCAAGCTCTTCAAGAGTATGAAATTTAGCTTCAGTAATTATTTTTCCGTCCTGATCTTCTAAACCATACATCTTTGGAGTAGTTGCTCCTGCAAGTTGTTCAACAACTTGCGGTTGCTGCTTCTGCGCGTAGCAATTCGCGAAAGCAAACAAGAAAATTATGATGAGTGAAAGTTGTTTCATGGTAAAACGGTACAAACTCCAATGAAGCGATCGGGATAATGTGAACTTGTATAATCCGTAATGACAACTCCGAAGTGATTCTCAGAAGAAGATGAATGAATAAATTTTACAGGATCTCCCGGATTTGAAATGATAATTCCAACGTGGCCTACGCGCTTTTCCTTCGGATTCGTACCCGTGAAAAGTATAATATCGCCTTTCTGGCAAGTTTCCAGTGTAACACGTTTTCCTAGTGTCGCGTAATCTTTCGAAGATCGTGGAATTTGAATTTTGAAATGATTAAACACAAACCATGTAAACCCTGAACAATCAAATCCGGATGGAGAAGCTTGAGCGTATTTGTATGGCGAGCCGATAAATGTCTGCGCGTAATCAACAATACTATCTCGTACACTTTTAGATTGCTGAATAGAATCATTTCCTCCGATCGAAATAGGATCGAAACTTAAAGCATGCATTAGAATAAAGCCTGCAAGAATGTTCATTGTTCTTCGAAAAATTCAAATGCGCTTACCAGGTCTAGATATACTCCGTCAAATCCTGCATTCACTATTCTGTTCAGATAAGAATCGTCAGGACCAATAATTACGTTCTGCCATTCGGAATCCCAATAATTAACGTAGAAATTATCTGTCCAGTATGGATCTTCCTGCAGAATAAATGACGGAGGTGTTGCCGTCCAGAACGGTTTCCAATACCAGCGATAACTTTCTGCCTGTCCAATACTCATATAGCAAAGAACGAGCCGACTTCCACCTTGTGGCTTTGTTTGCAAACGTGCGATGTCGCTTGCATTTAATTGCTCTTCATCGGAGAAGAATAAATCGATGATAAGAACGTCATGCTGTACAGCTTCTAATCGGCTCAGAAAATCTTCTTTGCTGCTAAAATTTCCTGGAGAGATGAGGTAAAGGAAATTCTGAGCTTGAGACAGACTGTCAATGTTATTGGTATTTACATTGTTGCAGTGATCGGGAAAAATATCCAATTCACGGGACGCAGCTGCATAAGAAATGAAACCTTCTGCCCCATTGCGAACGTAGGAATCCGAGACCAGCGATGGTGCACTGCAATAATCAGTGACCATTACACTCAGATTCAAAGATGTTGCCGCTAAACGACATTGACCTAACCATTCTGCTTGCTCCTCATAATTTTCACTGAGAAAATTATTTTGGTTGTCATAGCCGTAAAAGAGTTCTTCCTGACCAATTCCATCGATTGCGTTAACATAAGCATAGTTCGGCATACCTTGGAGGCCTGCATTATTAGTAAGTAATTGCGT
>CAZBYM010000630.1:0-2031 GCA_964495745.1 uncultured Chryseobacterium sp.
AACTGCAGAGCAATTGGCCGATTTCAACAAGATGCTGGAGAAAATTGAAGAAGATGAAGATGTGCAGGAAGTGTATCATAATTTGCAGGAGAGTGAGGAGGAGTAGTTTGTCCTATTGTCTGACTTCGACTCCGCTCAGCCTGACAATCGTTATCAAAACAAGAGTTGGCTAAACTCGGAACTTTTGGAACTCATTACTCACAATCAAGTTAGAAGGATATTGTCAGACCGAGCGGAGTCGAGGGCGGACAAGGGAGGCCGAGGTTGCTGTATCTTTCTGCTTATTCCCCGTTACACTTTCAGTGAAACCCCGGTTACTGGCAATTTTACTTCTGTTCCCGATTCTGCTTTCCGCCCAAGGAAAAAAGCAGAAACTTGGCAAGGCTCCAACACGTAAGTCATTCGATTTTCATACGCTTGCTCATGCGTTGACAGATGATCTTGATAGTGATTCATTAAAAGTCAAAAGCATTTACATCTGGATGACCACGCATCTGGATTATGATGTTTACGGATGGACCAATGCCGGCGGGAGTTACACAGATCCAAATGATATTCTTAAGCACCGCAAAGCTGTTTGTTTGGGCTACAGTATTCTTTTCGATTCGATGTGCGCTGTTGCAGGAATAAATGCAGAATGTGTTTACGGCTACGTCTATATGCCATGGTATGAAGTAGGAGATACCATGTTTCTGGATTCGCACGCATGGAACGTTGTAGAAATTGATGGTGAATGGAAACACATTGACGCAACCTGGGGAACTGGTTACGTGAAGCCGAGAAAACAACGAGGGAGTAAATTGCTTTACAAACTTTTCAAAGTTCCCTATACACCGCGGTATAAGTTCATTCATAAACCAAACTTCACGTACTTCTGTCCGGAACCCGAAGTTTTTGTAAAGGATCATTTGCCTTCAACTCCTGCTTGGCAATTGCTCGAATGTTCTGTGCCAATTGATTCTTTTCAACGCACGCCACAAGGCACGCTTAATTTTCTTGCTAGTCCGGAGAGTTGCGAAAACGGGAATGATTCTATTCCTGGAATAATTAACTCACCGCAACAAGATCATTTATTTGTTCAGGGAAAACAAGCGTTGGGAACAAATATTCACAACCATCAGGATATTTCGATTGGGCAGTGGGAGCGAATTCGGTTTGTGATGCAGATGGCCGAAGACACCAACAGAAGTCTCGACGAGCGTATGGTCATTTACGATTCTGCAATTGTGATGACAGATTCGTTAATGAAATATTTTAAGCTTACGTCCAAGGATGCTTCGCTGGAAGGAAAGTTTTTTGAACGGAGAAACAGAAGAATGCGTGCACAGACTCAAGCCGAATCCAAACCGCTTGTTCGAAAACACAAAAAAGCGATTGATAATATCAAGCGTGAGCGATTTTTGATTTCGAAACAGATCCTCAAACTGAAACGCGAAAACAAGAAACTACGTAGGGAGAACAAAAGAATCAGAAAGAAGAAGTTCTCCGCAAAACGACCACTTGTCAGCAATGATAAAATGGATATGCGCCGCGATTCAATTATTGCGAAAACGGAGCGCGCCAATGATTCAATCGCTAACCTGATGGATTCAATGTCTGTCGCCTCGTATTACAACTACGCATGGGAAGTAGTGTTTTACGATACAGTTGTTGCGCAGAAGAAACGTCGGTTAAAATTGCAGTTCATTGATATGCGTGCGGTGAATTATTATCGTGCTATGGGACAAACCTGCTACGATACAGTTGTCTTCATGCCGAAAAGACAATTCATGCAAACTCAAAAGGAGATTGACAGTCTCAATCTCATTCTTCCCAAACCGGGAATGTGGAAAATGGATTCAGTTGGGCGTGTGTACAAAGTCGACGCATATCTTGCAAAACTCATGTTGAAAACGAACATGAACGATTACAAACAACTTGGGCGACTACCACAAGGCAGTTTGGATGAGAAGACAGCATACGATGTGGCAAAAGTTCAGATTCAGAATATCAACGACTCCATTATTGACCACAACAAAGAACGGCTTGGTG
>CAZBYM010000631.1:0-2017 GCA_964495745.1 uncultured Chryseobacterium sp.
CAGGATCGGAGCAATAACTTCAATCATTGCCGGCACATGCGGATTTATCTTCGGCGCTTCCATCGCAAGTGTCGCGTCAATATTCACAACACTCCATCCTTTCTCGCGAAGAAGCTTTACCACGGCTCCAAGCAATTTCTTACTATCTGCATTCTTGTATTCCGCATCCGTGTTTGGAAAATGAAATCCAATGTCGCGCAACGAAGCCGCACCCAGCAACGCGTCACAAATTGCGTGTAAGAGCACATCTGCATCTGAATGTCCATCGCAACCTTTCTCAGCTGGAACTAGAATGCCGCCCAGCCAAAGTGGCCTGTCAGCAGAAAGACGATGAACGTCGTAACCCATGCCAATACGAATGTTTGGAATCATACGGTAAAGTTAGGAATCTGTAGAGAACAGCGCGAAGTGTGAATTTACCCTTTGGGCCTCGGTGCAACTTTGAATGAATCAAAATTACAGAGCAACGTAAAACGCAATGTATTTTCCAACGGGCTTCGTTGACCATTTGTTGGAATGATGTAAGCAAGATCAAGTTGAAAAACTCTGAACGTAACGCCAGCGCCAAGTGTAATAAACTGTCTGTTGCCTTTCGAATAATGTTCGTAGAAATAACCTGCTCGCGCCTTGAATGTTTCATCATATTCATATTCCAATCCAAAATTCACATTGATTTCACGGAACTCTTCATCCCGTCCACCTGGCGCATCGTTAAACGAACCTAACATTCCATTTATCACGGAGCGCTCAGGATTCTTGCCATAAAGCACTACGTATTGCCCATTCACCATTTTTGGAGTACCAGTAATCGAATCAATCTCATAAACCGGTGGACTGGGAACAAGAAGTTTATCCAACTGAACATGCAATGTGAAAACATGTTTCTCTTCAAATTGAACTCGCAGTGCTTGAGCAACACCCAAATTAATCGGAATGAAATCTGCGGTATCCGGATGGTAATAATACATCTTGGTTCCTGCGTTAGTAATTGCCAATCCGGATGTGAGTCTCATTCGCAAATTTTCGTTCCCGAATTCACCACTTCGAAAAGTTACTCCCACATCGCCGCAATAAACACGACCTGCTCCCTTATGTATTGGACGTGGCGGGCTTGCCACACCAATGAATTCACTTAGATTTGAATACACATAACGGAATGCTAAACCAACAGAAACATATTTTCCGAATCTTCGCGTGTAACCAAGATCAGCTGCATATTCTCTAGGACGAATTTGTCCGATTGTAGTTCCTGACGAATTCGTATACGTAATACTTCCCAGTGAAAAATACCTGAATGATCCGGTCACCGCAGAATTCGAATCGGGTTTGAAAAACAATCCTGCGTAAAATAAATTGATGTCGGGAACCAAAGCTCTTAGCCACGGAGTATATGAAGCACTTATTCCAAATCGATGTTCCGCAAACGCCAAACGCGAAAGATTCCAATGCATCGAATTCGCATCCGCATCAAGCGCAACTCCCCCTTCACCCATTGCGCCCGATCGTGCATCAGGTGCAATTCGCAAAAATGGAACTGAAGTTGTAATCGTATTCAGCCGATCTGCAAACAACGGATTCGTCGGATAATTTTGCGCGCGAGCTTCACTTGCAAATAAGTGCAATGCCATCACGGATACAAAAGCAAACAAATCCAGTTTCATTTTTTTAAGCAACGCGTTATTAACGAAAAATGCCGCTACTAATTGCAACGGCATTTCTCTTCGTGATCAGATAGTGTTTTTCATCCTGAGCGGAGTCGTCATTGTCATGCTGAGCGCCTGCCCGCCGAGGTGGGGAGCCGAACTATGACAACTATTTCGCGTCCCCACCCTCATTCTGCGACTTGAACGCATCGAAGTCAAACGTTAGCGTGAAACGCAATGTATTTTGTAACGGACTACGTTGTGCGTTTGTTGGAATCAGATATGCGAAGTCAAGTCCGAAAACGTTGTACTTGATTCCTGCACCAAGTGTAAAGAACTGACGATTACCTTTTGTAGGCGCTTCGTAAAAATAT
>CAZBYM010000632.1:0-2015 GCA_964495745.1 uncultured Chryseobacterium sp.
GATTCTGACTTTTCAATGGGTTTGAAGCGTCAAATCTCCGAACTTTGCCTGATTATTTCATGACGATAAGCGGAAGTTTTTGCCAATTCGTCAGGAAGGAAGTGATGGCATAAACATTGAACGATTTAGATAGTTCGTATTCGCATTGTACGATTTCATTCTAGGAAATTGAAATGCATGAGTACAACTTACATTTTTATATGACATTTTGACTCTATGAATAATCAATTTCCCGATATGATGAATTTTTCCCAGTTGGCTGACGAAGAGACTGAATTTATTCCGTTGATGAGTAGTGAAGATGAGGAACAGATGAACAAAGAAGCTGTTCCTGAAGTGTTGCCAATCCTACCATTGCGTAATACAGTTTTGTTTCCCGGGGTTGTTATTCCTATCACTGTTGGTCGCGATAAATCTATTCGATTGATTAAGGATGCATTTAAAGCGGGAAGAACGATCGGTGTTGTTTCACAATTGAATGACACGATTGAAGACCCAGGTATTGAAGAGTTGCACAAAGTTGGGACTGTGGCGTACATCATCAAAATGTTGCGTATGCCTGACGGGAATACAACAGTGATCATGCAAGGTAAACGCAGATTTGTTCTAGGAACTGAAGTGCAGAAAGATCCCTACTTAAAAGCGAATGTCACAGCTTTTCTTGACATCAAACCAAAAAAAGATGACAAAGAATTTCCTGCAGTAATTTCTTCTGTGAAGGATATGGCATTGCGAATTATTAAGAACAATCCGCAAATACCGCAAGAAGCGCAAATGGCAATCAAAAATATTGATAGCCCCGGATTCCTGATCAACTTCATTTCTTCGAACCTGAATGCAGAATCTGCAGAGAAGCAAAAAATTCTTGAGATCGCCGATTTGAAAGAGCGAGCAACGGAAGTTTTGTCGCAACTCACGAAGGAGTTTCAAATGCTCGAACTGAAAAATCAGATTCAGTCGAAGGTAAAAGTGGATATCGATAAGCAGCAACGTGAATATTTTCTTCATCAACAAATGAAAACTATCCAGGAAGAATTGGGTGGAAATCCGATGGAGCAGGAGATTGTTGAGCTGAAGAAGAAAGCGAAAGAAAAAATCTGGACGAAGACTGTTGCTGATACATTTCAGAAGGAAATTTCGAAACTCGAACGCATGAATCCAAATGCGGCGGAGTATTCCGTGCAAATGAATTATCTCGAGTTACTTTTGGATTTACCATGGGGAACAGTGACGAAAGATAGATTTGATCTTCGCAAGGCACAGCAGATTCTGGATCGTGACCATTACGGAATGGAAAAAGTGAAAGAGCGCATTCTTGAATACCTCGCAGTGATCAAACTGAAAGGCGATATGAAGAAAGCGCCTATTCTCTGTTTGTATGGTCCTCCTGGAGTTGGAAAAACATCTCTTGGGAAATCGGTTGCTGAATCTCTTGGAAGAAAATATGTGCGCATGTCGCTGGGTGGACTAAAAGACGAAGCGGAAGTTCGCGGTCATCGCAAAACTTATATTGGTGCGATGCCGGGAAGAATTCTTCAAAATATCAAGAAGTCCGGATCTTCAAATCCTGTTTTCGTTCTTGATGAAATTGATAAAGTAGGAAACGACTGGCACGGAGATCCATCATCTGCATTGCTGGAAGTACTCGATCCGGAACAGAACAGTACATTCTACGACAACTACGTTGAATTGGATTACGATTTGTCGAATGTGATGTTTATCGCGACGGCGAATTCACTTTCTACGATTCATCCTGCATTGCGCGATCGTTTGGAAATTATCGAAGTAACGGGTTATACCACAGAAGAGAAACTTGAAATTGCGAAACGACATTTGATTCCAAAGCAAATGGAAAATGAGAGTTATTTCCTGACAACATTCTCAAGACCTCCGTATTAGCAAATGATAAAGAAATAAATAGAGGAGAAAATGTCAGAAAGGGTTTGACTTCTAATTAATATAAATTATTTTACAATAAACTTAAACAAAACAAAAGGTGAAGTTGGTTGATAAAT
>CAZBYM010000633.1:0-2003 GCA_964495745.1 uncultured Chryseobacterium sp.
GTGCATCCATCGCATTTGTTCGATGTTGAGCGTTACGATTTTCAAGAGCTGGAAGAAATGGCAAAATCCTCCGTTTCACTTTAGCGGTTTTCCTGCCGACAAAAGTTTCACATTGGGATTTTCTCTGTAGTTGTCAGGCATATATTCATTGTCTATCGAAGCTATTTGATATCCTTTTCGTTTCAGCTCGACAAGAAAAGTAGAATCTGGCGTTTCATGATATGCTGTGTAACCAGTATAAAACATAAATGCGGCCCGAGAGTTTTCCGGATAATTAAAGACCACCCACTTTCCGTTGCCACATTCGTTTTGTACTCGCTCTGCGCGATCGCGATCATCACTCATTTGTTCCCGGTACCACGAAAGTTCTGATCGCGAACTGTGTTTGTTTATTATATCTGCAACATCAAGTACAAGCAAACAAATTCCGATAAGAATAATTCCGCTTGCCATTTTCTTCGTTGCAATTCCTTCGGTTGCCTTCGCAATCATCACAGCAATACCAGCGAGAAAAAATGGAATCAGCGGCAACATGAACAACGGCATTTTTGTTTTCGCCAGCGTGTAGAAAAAGAAGAAAAACAAAATCGCAGCAATGATGTACAGCGGTCGTTTGTCTTTCAGGTTATTGACCGCGAAAAAGAAAAGTCCGGGAACAATCAGAATTGCCATCGTCCAGCCCATCAATTCGCGCAGCGCTTCAAGATGAAAATACCAAGGGCCTTCGTGTCCTTCAATTGCAAAGGTAAAGTGCAACATGTTGTAACTCATTTCATATGCGGCCTCTGTCGGGAAAACGATGAACGTCCGAATATGCCAAGGTAAAACAACAATCAACATTGCAATTATTCCTATCGCCATTTGCATCCATCGTTCTTTGTTTTTACGATTTGCTTTTGAGAGCAGCCACAATCCCCAAGGAATAAATACCAGCATTCCCGGAAGCCACTTCACTAGAATTGCACAACCAACAAGTGCGCCAGTCAAAATTGCGTCGCGTTTTCTTTTAGTATCTGTGTATTTTATCCACGACCAGAAAGAGAATAAAACAAATGCAGAGAAAATTAAATCGTTGTGATCGGTGTTTCTGAATCCACTAACCAGCTGAATAAAATATGAATGCGAAGCGAGCAACAATGCTGCAATCCAGCCCGCGCGCTCATTGGCAATTCGCTTCACAATTCCATAAATAGCAGGAACCATCAACGAAGTAAGAATGATTGACGGCAGCTTAACAGCGAAAGGAGTTGCGCCGAAAATTTTTATCGAAATCGCAATCAGCCAGAGAAAAAGCGGGGGCTTGTGCAGCCAAATGTGATTGTCGGCCCATCTGGAAATATCAACAGGCAACAAGGGTTCGTTGTATAACATCGGAGTGCCGGGGTGTTCCGAAAGATTTTTCGCAACTAAAGCGTGATATTGTTCGTCCCAGTCGTAAAGAAACGGGTCGGTGTTTGTCATGAGTAATTTCAAAACAAACGTTCCGAGAGTAAGCAGGAACAACGACCACGCGGTTTTTCCCCGAACGTAAAACACAATAGCAGAAACAAGAATCAGAATTCCCGCGGCAAGCCAGGAATATTGCAACGACGTAAATGCGTTCGTCATGATTACTTCATTGGTGGCCAAACGCTGCTCATCGTTGGGTTATCGATAAGGTAAACAACCCAGATTTTGTCGCCGGGTTTTTTCCATCGTTCAATCGGATCCATAATATTTGGAACTGTTCCGATGTGTGTGGCCCCCCCTGCTATAAAAGTAAATTCAAGCGTCTTGGGGCTTTTGTTATTTATCTTTTTCGAGAAATCGGTTTCGATACTGACAATTTCTCCTTTTGTATGCGCACCAAATTCCAAGGGAATGAGTTCCGCTTTTGCGTCACGAATTCCCTTTTTCCACATAATGATTCCTATGATTGGAAAAATGATTGTCCAGAAAAAGGGAATCGTAAAAATAATTCCAATCAGCGTGTACACATTGCTCGTATACTTTACGCTTCTGAT
>CAZBYM010000634.1:0-2000 GCA_964495745.1 uncultured Chryseobacterium sp.
GATACATGTGCGACTCATTCACAACTCACCAATTAACTAATCACCAATTAACGAATCACCAACTCACCATTCACTCCTTCGCAAGCATCTCCTTCATAGCTTTAAGTAGGGTACACTGAAAAAGTATTAACACGATGTGAATGAAGCACTTACAGTTGCATCGCATAGGAGAAATGCACGATATTATGGAAAAAGCATCCAAAACCCTTGCAGAGAAATTTCAATGATTCGTTATCAAAGCCAACATCAACTCACGTTTGAAGAATTTCGCACACCGTTTGAGATGCACCTTTCTCGGGAAAACCGTTGGGTAAAACTCGCGCATGTTCTCCCATGGGATCGTCTGGCAGCGGTGTACTATCGTACGATGTCAGCAACCCAAGGACGTCCCGCGACTGACGCACGCGTCGTGATCGGAGCGCTCATCATCAAACATAGAGAAGTATTGAGTGATGAAGACACTATTCTTTCGATCCAAGAAAACGTGTATCAACAATACTTTCTTGGACTTCGTCAGTATCAATACGAATGGGTGTTTGATCCATCATTGTTGGTCACCATTCGTAAACGCCTCGGCGAACAAGAGTTCGATGCGATGGTACTGGAGTTGCTTCAACTTGCCGATAGGTTTTCGACCGATGTCGGAACAGCGCGTGCGTCCTCGTCTGATGAAGGAACCGAGGGAACGTCGTTCCCCAATTCTCCATCGCTAGCAGATGGTGGCACAGAGAGAACGGGATTGTCAACGAGTTCGTCTTCGTCGAATGAACCCGCGTTACGGCAAGAAGCAGTGACGAATCGTGGACTGTTGATGACCGATCTTACCGTAGCGCCCGCCGATATTGCCTATCCGACGGACATTGAATTGCTGAACAGTGCAAGAGAAAAAACTGAAGAAATCATTGATGAGTTGTATGCTTCCATACCTGTGGAGAGGAGAACAACAAAACCGCGCACGTATCGGAAGAAGGCGAGGAAGGAATATTTGAAATTTGCCAAAACGAAGAAAAGGAGCGGGAAAACGATACGAAAAGCAGTACGGAAACAATTGGGATACGTGAAGAGAAACATCAAGACGATTCATACGTTGTTGGATGTCGTTCCTGAAACACTTTCCTCAGCCGAGCGAAAAACGTTGTGGGTGGTGCAAGAACTTTACCGACAACAACAGGAAATGTACACGACGAAGACGCATCGGATCGATGACCGCATCGTGAGTATCGCACAGCCGCATGTACGACCGATTGTTCGCGGGAAAGCAAAAGCGCCAACAGAATTTGGTGCGCAGGTTTCCTGCAGTGTGATGAATGGATTTAGTCGCATCCATAGTATTGCGTGGGATTCCTATCACGAGGCATCAGATTTACCGGCACAAATAGAAGAGTACAAAAAGACGTATGGATATTATCCTCAGGTTGTGTTGGCAGATAAGAAATATGGGACAAGAGATAATCGTGCATACATGAGAACGCACAACATCATCTATGGAGGAACACCGTTGGGACGACCGAGGAAGGATGGAGATGGACAAGCGGTGACAAAAGCGGTGAGCAATCTCCGCAATCATATTGAAGGGAAGTTTGGAACAGGAAAACGGAGATACGGATTAGATCGAATCATGGCGCGACGAAGTGATACGAGTGCGAGTTGGATAGCCGCGATCTTCTTTGTGATGAACATTCAAACGTTCATCAAATTTCTTGTTTCTTCTTTTTTGTTGTTGCAAACGATGGTGTACGCGGTGTGGTTGCAACACTCCCCCGTCATGTATTCAAACTTTCGTTTTCATCGTTTGTGACTTTTTCAGTGAACCCTAAATAAGGAAAATACAATTTAATTGATCAGGCTTTTACATGCTTGTGTCTCTATTTCGTCAAAGATAACAATACTTGCCGCACCAGCGTTTTTCATTTTTTGAGACCAAATTCCCTTTTTCTTCTCAAAACTTTTCAAATCGTTATTGTTCGGGCAATAATAAACTCGAACTTCAATACCTTTCA
>CAZBYM010000635.1:0-1997 GCA_964495745.1 uncultured Chryseobacterium sp.
GTATTACTCGTGGTCTGTGACTGGCGCGGCAGGACTCGTTAACAATGCAGCGCTTTTGAACAGTTCTGTTTCCGGAACTCAACAAAATCCTCATGTTGCCTTCTCGAACGGAATGTTCCATGTCGTATTTGTTGATATAGCAGCGGGAAATGTTGTGTACAAAAGCGCGACTATTACTCCGAATGCGATTGGAGAAAGTTATCCGCTTCAATCTATGCGCGCATTCCCAAATCCATCCAACGAAAATATCACGCTTAATCTTTCGATGTTCGGTGGTCAACAAGCAACTGTTAATGTTATCGATGTTA
Source organism: uncultured Chryseobacterium sp. (assembly GCA_964495745.1). GTDB lineage: Bacteria > Bacteroidota > Bacteroidia > Palsa-965 > Palsa-965. Next base: position 309 of record CAZBYM010000635.1, read on the forward strand.
CAGGTCGTGTTGTTCAATCGTTTTCGACAAACGGAAATTCTAAAGCAATTCTGGACAAACAGGATGCCGGTGTTTACGTTGTTGAAGTTACCGACCAGAACATGAATGTGACTACGACTCAGGTTGTTTTTTATTGAGGATATTCCTGATTGGTTTTTCTTAATGTTGTGCAATCCTGTTGTGGAATAGTTGCGCGAACGAACCTAATAAGTTCAAATATCCCTATTCAAGAACTTTTCGTTTTCTGAATTAACCATCGTTCTACTTTTCTCCTACGAGGTTAAGTGTGAATCCTGTAACATATTTCGAAAAATGTGTAAGGTGAGCCTTGTGCATGTTCGCAACTTTGAAGCGTCGTTTCTGATTAAAGTCAATTGCAGATATGACACTTATCATTCAGATGAAATTGTGTAAGACACACTTTTGTGTGGAGAGGATTATGAGCACTAGCTATTCGTATGATTCAGGAGGATCAAAAAAAATGTATTGGGGTCTGCGTGGTGTTTGCAATGCACATTCTGAGAAGGGGATCGCCAATGCATAACTGAACGCGATGCAAGACTAATTCTTATCAACTGATAAACAATACGAATTCAAATAAATGAACACGTTGCCGACGCAATTCCATGATTGAAAAAATCATTTCCTGGTCAATTCACAACCGCTTCTTCGTTTGGGTGGGTGTTGGCATGATCGTGCTCGGAGGAGTCTATTCCATTTATACAACTCCAGTTGACGCCATTCCTGATCTTTCCGAGAATCAGGTGATCATTTACACAGAATGGATGGGGCGCAACCCGCAGATCATGGAGGATCAAGTGACGTATCCGCTCGTTTCGAATTTGCAGGGAATGGCAAAAGTTAAATCCATTCGGGCATCTTCCATGTTTGGAATGAGTTTCGTTTTCGTAGTCTTCGATGACGATGCAGACATTTACTGGGCAAGAACGCGCGTGCTGGAAAGATTGAATTACGCGCAACGTTTACTTCCTCAAGGTGTGATTCCATCGATTGGGCCAGATGGAACGGGGGTTGGACACATTTTCTGGTATACACTTGACGCACCCGGTTACGATCTTGGCGAGCAACGTGCAATACAGGATTGGTATGTCAAATTTGCTTTGCAAAATACAGAAGGTGTAAGCGAGGTCGCTTCATTCGGAGGTTTTGAAAAGCAGTATCAGGTTACGATTGATCCGCAGCGGCTGGTGTATTATAACATTTCACTCATGGAAGTGACGAATGCGATTGGTGCGAACAATCGCGATGTTGGCGGAAGCAATTTTGAAATGAACGGTATGAGTTTCCTTGTGCGTGGTCTGGGCTATATAAAAACAATTGACGATATCAAGAATATTCCGGTAGGAACGAATAACTCCATTTCAATTCTCATGAAGGATGTCGCTACGGTTCAACTCGCTGGTGATATTCGTTTGGGATTAACTGATCTGAATGGAGATGGAGAAGTGGTCGGTGGAATTGTTGTAATGCGATACGGAGAAAATGCGAAAACTGTAATTGACCGCGTGAAAGAAAGAATGACTGTTGTTGAAAAAGGATTACCTCCAGGAGTAAAACTGAAAGTTGTTTACGATAGAAGTAATTTGATTGAAGCTGCAGTAACAACATTGAAAGATGCACTTTGGCAGGAGATTCTGATTGTCGCTTTGGTCGTACTCGTTTTCATGT
>CAZBYM010000636.1:0-1994 GCA_964495745.1 uncultured Chryseobacterium sp.
TGCTATCTCAATTTTCTTTGCGCCTTACTTTGCGGCCTCTGCGAGCTCGGCGGCGATTAGTATTAACCAGCATAGGAATTCCTACCTTCGCATCATGAGAAAGGCCCTTGTTTCACTTCTATTTGCCTTGACTTTGTCGTCATGCGAAACCGATTCTGCCAAAATCGAAGAACTCAAATGGCTCATCGGAACATGGGAAGGTGTTGATTCCAATTCATTAACGTTTGTTGAAGTGTGGGAGCGCGGTGTTGGAAATTCATTCAATGGCAAAGGCGCAACAATTACTCCGGAAGGAGATACTGTTTTCAAAGAAACATTGAAGATTGAACTCGTTGAAGGAACTCCATATTACGTTGCAACAGTTCCTGAAAATCCAGGACCGGTTTTATTCAAGCTGGTTGAAGCAGATGACACACACGCAATTTTCGAAAACCTCGATCACGATTTTCCGCAAAGGATTTCCTACACACTCGAATCGAAGTCAACTATGACGGTAAGACTTGAAGGTGTGGAAAACGGACTTCCGAAAAACGAAGAACTCAACTTCGAGAAGAATCTTGGCGTGTCTTTGTTGCCTGGGAAATAATTCCACGGTCAATTGAAGTGCTCAGCTTATTTGACAATTCATCTTCGATAGACCCATTGTCAGACTGAGCCATTCGTCAAGCTCATGACAGACTCCGCCGAAGGTTGACATTATTACTCCACGACATCTTTTCCAAAGACCGCCTCACGCACACTTTGCGGAGTTGCCATCGGACCTGAAACCTGTTCTCCTTCGAATTGAACCTGGTTGCCAATCAGATTCTGACGAGCATCAAAAGCAGTTTCATCTGTTTTGTAGAGATTGCCTTCTTGATCTGCAGCCAAAAGATAATTGCGTGTATTCTCACCATACGTTGCACGAACACCTCCGCCCGATCCTGAATACGTGAAGACCATATTCTTCACTTTGTCGATAACATAAATTACTACCGGAACAATGACAGCTCCTGCAACAGCAATTGTTTTTGACACAAATTCTTTTGGTTTGTCAATGCGTCCGATCTGATCGCAGTTAAAAATTCCCATTCCTGAAATACTCAGCGCCTGATACACTGCGCCACCGGAATTCATGCTCGCATTCAGAATTGGAGCTTTCACGCGCATCCATTCCTTTTTCGCATATGCTCTCCAGTCTTCAAACGTCATCACCTTTTCTTCTGCTGTCATTTCTTTCTTTAAACCTTTCCAAACTCTCACAGAATCATTGTGCGCACGCTGAACACGATTTTTCTGCTGATGTTTCTGCTGCGCAACGTTTCGCGCCATTTGATTGCGACGATTGCTCAAACGCTTGGTATATGAAGCAAATAATCGTTGCTGTTTATTTTCTGTAAGACTAATCGGCTTCTTTTTGTCATTGAGCGTTACAGGCTCCGCCTTAATTTTTTCGTATCCCCAATGATATTTCAGTTCCAGATAATATTCTCCACCTTCTTCGAGCACCCGACAATCGTTGATTCCGGATTTTTTACCAAAACGATCACTTACCTGTTTACTGTTCATCTTCCCATCAAGTTTCCAAAAATATCCGCTGTATGCGCTTAGCTCAGGATTCATTCCATAACGCGATCCTACCTGGGCAATTGAAACGATGGTGTAATCTTTTCCTGTAGCACGCTTGCGCAGATAAAAACGTGAACTGCTTTTTCGCTTCTGTGTCCATGACAAATCACTTCCGGCTGTCACCTGACGATTAGTTCCAAAGTAACACGTGTCTTCATATCGCGCATCAAAAGCTGTAGTGTCTTTGATCCAATTCCGAACGCGCACTCTGCCGATACTTTGCCAGTAGAGATTCACAGCAAACGTGGAACCACCTAGCCCTGCATTATCTTCATCAGTTAAACTGTCCGGACTAACCAGTATGCTCTGCTTCACTTCCGGATTTCGTGTGTCTGCAACAGCATCTTCACTCGAAACCGCATCGGTTTCCGTAGCGCCGGGAGCAG
>CAZBYM010000637.1:0-1988 GCA_964495745.1 uncultured Chryseobacterium sp.
TTTGAAGATGTTATGCACATACGAATCTGACAACATTTAAATATAATCATTTGTTGTAATTCTTTAGCTTTCTGAAGGTATTTTTGATCTATATTCTCTAATACCGAAATCCTTATGTAATATATAGCTACATTGTAGCTACATGAGGAAGGAGACTAAGATCCAACTTACCGGTTTTGAAATGCTTGAGAAGCAGGTCACCAAAAGCGGTAACAGCGGAAGGGTCTATGTGCCAATCGAGTGGATTGGCAAGAAGGTAAAAATCATTCTCATCGAACAATGACCTCCAAAGACGATGAGATCGAGAGGTTGCGCCGAGAACTGGAGAGAGCAAAGGAAGAGATCGACATTCTCAAGAAGGAAAATTATCGGATGGAGCATGAGAAGCGCGAGATAGAGCATGAGAAGCTTGGGATAGAGCATGAGAAGCGCAAGTTGGAGAAGGAATTTGAGGAATTCAAAGCAAACCACACGATTACTATAGAAAATCTTCGAAAGGCTATGCACATCAAGGGCAATTCAAAGTCTTCCCCCGCGGTTGCAGGGGCAAAGAAAGGGCATAAAGGATATTCTCGCCATATCCCAGAGAGGATAGATCACATTGTTTCCCTCAATCCTCGAAATTGTCCCGATTGCGGAATGAGATTGCATGGGAAAACACAAGAGATCCGTTCACGCCACGTCACTGACATTAAGCTTGTCACTGATGCAAAGACGACAAGGTATGATATTCACCGAAAATACTGCACAAACTGCAAGAAACTCGTTGAGCCAGACGTTCCTAATGTGCTTCCTCACGCGCGATTCGGCCTGAACATTATGCTACTCATCATGTATTTACGGCTTGGATTGAGGCTTCCCGGAAATAAGGTGTGCGATTACTTGCTCACCCTTTATCGAGTGAGCATAAGCGAAGGAGAAATCGTTCATGTCCTCAAGCAACTCGCACTCGCTTTTGGAGATTATTACGCTCACCTCGAGAGGATTGTAAAACTCGCCAGAGTCAAGCATTCAGACTCGACAGGATGGAGAGTGAATGGAAAGAATTACTTCGCCTGGGGCTGCATCGCGGGCGGCGTCGTGCTCTATAAGATTCGAAAGCGGAACAACCACAAAGTTCCGCTTTCAGTTTTTGGAACCAAACAAAAAGGAAACGTACTCGTCGTCGACAGATTCTCAGCGTTTCGGACATTAGCACAAAAAACCGGACTCCTTATCCAAGTATGCTGGTCTCACTTGCTTCAAGACTCGAAAGAACTTGCAAAAGCATTCGGAGCAGAAGGAAGGTACGTCCACAAGAAACTCAAAGAGATCTACGCGATTGCCAAAAGTCTTAACCACAAAGGAATACCAGAGCATGTAGACCAACTCCAAGCAGAAATATTCAACCTCACACGAAAACACTACACGCATATCACCGTCAGAAGATTCATCAACACACTATGGGAAAAAGAATTGGACAACTTATTTCGGTTCGTCACCGACCCAGAAGTGGATTCAACCAACAACATCAGCGAGAGGGAACTTCGAGCATTGGTCATCATTCGCAAAATTAGCAACGGCTCACGAAGCCCAAGAGGAGCAAATGCTACCGCATTGCTCCTCTCAATAGTCCAAACACTTCGATTTAACAAGCAAAACGTGCTTGAAGGGCTTCAAGCCATCTTAAAAAGCCCTTCAGGATACTGAACTATTACTTTAAAACACAAGTATTAAATAACCCAAACCCCCAAAATTTTCTGGGGGTGTACCACCGGAGGATTTTTGAATGAGACGACAAACCAGCATATCACCAGCAGCAATATTAATCATCGCGTTCATGTTGGCCATTCCATTTGCATCAGCGTATCAATGGGGGCGGCCAATTGAGAGAACAGAATCAGGAAACAAGATTGACCCAGGAAAGGTTCCCACAGTAAAAGGAAAGATTGAAATTTCTCAAACAAACCCATTGGCTCGACTAAACCCGACGCGTTCATCCAGGCAAT
>CAZBYM010000638.1:0-1977 GCA_964495745.1 uncultured Chryseobacterium sp.
CGGTCACATTGAAGACGAAACTTTTTCTGCGGACGGTGCAAAACTTACGATTCAAGGAGTTAGTACTCATCCTGGATTTGCGAAAGGAAAAATGGAGCATGCAATAAAAATTGCTTCACGTATTATTAACCGATTGCCACAGGATAAATTCACTCCTGAAACTACGGAGAAAAAGGAAAGTTTTCTCCATCCAACCGGAATCAACGGTTCGCTGGATACAGCAACTGTAAATTTCATTGTTCGTGCTTTTTCCGATGAAGGATTAATTGAACTTGAAAATCTCTTGAGAAAAACGGCAGATGATGTGCTGAATGAGTTTCCACGTTCTTCGTACAAACTTGAAATCACCGAGCAGTACCGAAACATGAAAAAAGTGTTGGACTTGCATCCTCACGTGGTTGATTATGCACTTGAAGCAATTCAGCGCGCAGGATTGAAACCGGTTCGTTCCAGTATCCGTGGCGGAACAGATGGATCACGACTTTCGTTTATGGGATTACCTTGTCCGAATATTTTCGCCGGAGAGCACGCATTTCACTCGCGACTGGAGTGGGTGAGTGTTCAGGATATGGAGAAAGCTGTTGATACGATTGTACATCTTGTTCAGATCTGGGAAGAAAGAAGTAAGTAGCAGTTGGCAGTGACAGTCTAGCCGTTTACAAATACTTGTATCCGTATACAAACGTTTGCTAACCGACTAATTCGAATTTGCTCATATATGTTTGTTGAATGAAATCAGCAGAACAAGGTTATGAGTCACTAATGGCTTACCAGAAATCATTCAAACTCGCTATGGATATTTTCGAACTATCGAAAAAGTTTCCATTCGAAGAAAAATATTCGCTTACTGATCAGATAAGAAGGTCTTCCCGCTCAGTCTGCGCTAACATAGGCGAAAGTTATCGGAAGAGGCGTTATCCAAAGCACTTCATTAGCAAAATGTCAGATGCAGATGGGGAAATGACCGAAACTCAAATCTGGCTTAGTTTTGCGGCTGAATGTAAATACGTAACTAAGGATGAGGTTGCTCCACTTCTAAACGAAGCATTTCAGGCGGGAAAACTTTTGGGATACATGATGGATCATCCTGAAAAATTTGCCCCACTAAAACCTTCTGACTTGCGAAGTATGAAATGATTTTGGCTAATTCATGAGCGACTGCTACTCCTTACAGCCACTTTTTTTACCACTTCAAACGAATCTTCCTCACCCGATGTCTCACTCTACCATTACCGTCATACTTCGAAGGGTGATTGTTACGACGTTTCAGCCAATGATAAATAGGTTTATCTCCTCCTGCAACACTTCTTCCACGAATTGCGTAACTGAATTCTACTGATGAGGTCAGGTAAGAATCATTGTGAGAAGGATCACCACGTTTGTTTCCAGGAGTAAAATTTTCCGCGAAAGCCGGAGTAATAGTATTCAGTTCATCGGTGCGATTCGCAAGATCAATTGCAAGTGCTGATGGTAATTCTGAAGGATCAGCATACGTCGTAGAAACGTCATCAAGATAATCGGTGAAAGTTGTTCTCCACGATAAATCAAATCCGATTCTGTATTTCTTGTCGAAAGTGAAATAGAATCCTCCTGAGACCGGAATTACAGCCGCTATTCTCGAATATTCATCACCTTCCGTGGTCAATGGACGTAATGGAATATAAACTCCCTGATACAGCGTTTTGGGATTATGATAAACCATTCCGGCGCCAAGTCCCACGTAGGCTTTGAAATTGTCGTGGTGACGATAAGAACGGCCAAGATTATGGATTTGATAATACGTGAATTGAATCTGTGCTCCAAGTTCGACCATGTCGTTTCTGAAATTCAGATTGCGACCGTTTCTTCCTGGATTTGAAGAAAGTTTGTCGTCTCCGGAAACGCGAATCCAAGTCAGATTGGTTTTTATTGCAAACCATGGATTCATCTTATACCGTACGAAACCACCGGCGTTCATTCTAGTCTGACTTATTTTAA
>CAZBYM010000639.1:0-1976 GCA_964495745.1 uncultured Chryseobacterium sp.
CTTGCGAGCTGTTATTGCCATCACCAAAATCCCAGAAAAATGTAGTGCCAGTTGAGGTACAACTAAACGAAGCCTGACCCAGACTATCAACCGAAGCTGTGAAGTCGGCTATGCAGGCGCTTCCAATAGTAATTACCTGACAAACGCTGTCACTGCACATCGCGATCGGATCATAAAAAGAGAAACACACATTGTAAACTCCAGGCCCGGTGAAAGTGTAAATTGGATCCATGAAGTTGGCGTTGGCTCCATTATCATCAAACCACCAATAATAACTGGTGTTGGATGATGGTGTTGGGGTAACCGTAGCATCAAAATAAACCGTGTTGCCAAAAATCTGATAAGTATAGGTTGCAGCGCATTGCGTGAATCCGGATATTGGAATCAACATCATTAATGTAAGTGCGGCTTTGCGAATTGTGTTCATGGTGAATAGTTGCTTAATCATGATACAAATGTGCAACAGCAATTTCGATCATTCAACCCAACTCACTTGGATTCTTACGTGTTCAGGACGTTGGGAGATTCGATCAAGGGTGCATTAAGTGACATGCTCCGAACTCCCGTCTACGAACTCCCGACTTACTACTACCTTTACCCGCAACGTGAACACCGACTCAAAATCAGGCAATTTCATTCTGCTACACCTCATCGTTTTCATTTGGGGCTGGACTGCCATACTTGGGAAAGCCATCGATTTACCAGCTTTGCAACTTGTATGGCTACGAATGCCTATTGCGTTAGCCGGAATATTTCTCTTCCTGGTTTTACGCCGCCAAAGCCTTTATGCAGATGTAAAAAAGCTAGGAATTTACTTTTCCGTTGGGCTTATTGTGGCGTTGCATTGGATTGCATTCTATGCCGCAATAAAAGAAAGCAACGTTTCTGTGACGCTTGCATGTTTCTCAACAGGATCACTTTTCTCAGCATTCATTGAACCTATTTTCTTCAAGAGAAAAATTCGTCTGTATGAAATTGTTTTTGGATTGATGGTTGTTGCGGCTCTTGTTATGATCTTCCGCGTAGAAACACAATACACGATGGGAATTATTCTTGGAATTCTTGCAGCATTAACTTCATCGTTGTTCGGAGTGTTCAATGCTATGCTGGTCCGAAACGGTCACAACGGATCTCTGGTTTCTCTTTACGAAATGACCGGAGGATTTATCGGACTGAGTATTTATGTTTTCTTCGCACAACCTTGGGAAGGTGGATTGTTTACTATGACAACAAGTGATTTCTGGTTGATGCTTCTTCTTGGAATTGTGTGCACGACAGTTCCGTTTCTCATTAGTATGCATGTGCTGAAGACGATCAGTCCTTATACAGTTTCGCTTACGTTGAACATGGAAACGCTGTATGGAATAGTCTTCGCCTATTTCATTTTTCATGAAGACGAACAACTAACAACTTATTTCTACATTGGGTCAGCGATAATTCTTTCCACGATTTTTTTGAACGCATGGCTCAAAATGCGAACGAGAAACAAAGAAGAAGCGATTGTCGGTTAATCGTGTTGCAAGACAGGAAGTGTACTGCGGTACATTTCCTCACCATGTTGAATTTCGATAGTATACAATCCAGCTTCGAGCGCAGAAATATCAAGTAGGAGTGTTCCCGATGGATTTACTTCTGCCACTTGAGAAATCACGATTTGGCCGCTGAGCGAATACACCATTACAGTCGCCTGAGTTTCTGTTGCCGGTGTTAACTGTAAATTAACATTTCCTCCGCGAGCCGGACAAGGAAATATTCCCAGATGATTTTCTCCGCTAGCAGAATGAACTCCTGCAGTAGGAGAAATTGTGCGGAAGCTTCCGACTTCCAGAAAGACTCCTCCATCTACAATACCGTCGAGCGCATCAGCAATTGCAATTTTCAAATGATACGTGCTGCCGGGTACGACAGGAATTGTTGCCAATAAGTTCGTGGTGGTTCCATCGTATTGTACGTAAGGATCGTTTGTGTGATCCACA
>CAZBYM010000640.1:0-1962 GCA_964495745.1 uncultured Chryseobacterium sp.
AATAGGTATCGACAAGCCAAGACAGAAAAAACTCTTGACTTCTGCAGGATTTTCTTCTCCGGAATTCTTCACAGTTTCACGAAGTGAATTTATTGGCGGACAATTGCATGAAATTTTCGCCAACGCAAAAAAGAAGATTGGTTTTCCGTTGGTCGTGAAAGCTGCAACTCAAGGTTCATCAATCGGGATTTCAATCATTTCGAAAGATAGTATCGATGATTTTTCTGAAGCATTGGACAAAGCTTTTTTCTGCAAGCGAATTGCTAAAACTGATTGGCAAGTAAAATCTCATGCAGAGAAGACAGAGTGGGTAAGGAGTTCATCGGATATCCGTGAAGGAATTGGAATGCCGGTGACCATAGGAAACACATTATGTTATCATCCTGATAATTTATTGTCGCGTATCGAAGAACATTTTAAGCAATCAGATGAAAGTCTTTTTCTCGAGTCGCTTGATGCAGAAAGTGAAATTCTCATTGAGGGATTTATTGAAGGGAAAGAATTCTCGTGCATTGTTATTCAGGATGAAAATAGCAACCCCATTGCTCTTCCTCCAACGGAAATAAGGAAGGGAAAGGAATTGTTTGATTATCGTTCGAAGTATCTTCCTGGATTATCGCGGAAAATTACTCCGATTGAATTGCCCGATCAGCAAATTGAAAAAATCAGAAGCGAGTGCGAACGGTTATTCAATGCCTTGGAGTTTGACGTGTATGCCAGAATCGATGGCTTTGTTTCGAAAGACGGCACAATTTTTCTGAACGATCCGAATACAACTTCCGGAATGATGCCTTCGTCATTTTTCTTTCATCAAGCTGCTGAAATTGGTTTGAATCCATCTCAGTTTCTTACGTACATCATTCGTACTTCATTGTGTCAGCGAATTATTGCAGACAAGAATGGTCAACGATATGATCACGTACTTGCTACGCTGGATGAACGTATGCTGGTCGCCAGAAACTCTGCAGAAAAGAAAACGCGTGTGGCAGTATTGCTTGGTGGATATTCTTCAGAGCGACACATTTCAGTTGAAAGCGGGAGAAATATTTATGAAAAACTTGCGTCGTCAACAAAGTATCAGCCCATTCCGGTTTTCCTGACTGGAAGTGATAGCAACCATGAGATGTTTCAGATTCCGGTGAATGTTTTGTTGAAAGACAATGCGGATGATATCAAAGACAAAATTGACAACTGGAAAGTTCATCCAGTGATCAAGACGATAATTGAAAAGTGCTCGGAGATTACGCATAGGTATTCTTTTGCTGAAGCATTGTCCGCGCCAACACGAATTACGTATCCGCAGTTAGCTGAAATGGCAGATGCTGTTTTCATCGCCTTGCACGGTCGGCCTGGAGAAGACGGTGCAGTTCAGGAGAAGCTTGAAGCGCTCGGATTGCCGTACAACGGATCGGGTACAGAAAGTTCAGCGACAACAATTGATAAGTTTGCTACGAATGAAATTCTCCGTAACAATGGACTTTTGATTGCAGAACATTTGCTGGTTAGCGAAGAGAATTGGGAAGCGAATAAAGATTCGATTCTTGATACGATCGAAAAAAAAATCGGTTGGCCATTCATTGCGAAACCTGTTGATGACGGTTGCAGTTCTGCAGTTCGAAAAATAAAAACGAAAGAAGAATTGGAAAGTTTCGTGAAACTTATTTTTCGAAAATCAGACGAACTTGACGCAATTTCTGCAGGAGTTTTGAAGATCAAGGCGAAAGAGGAATTTCCAAGAAAGCGGGTTTTCCTTATCGAAGAATTGATCAGTCGAAAGGATGCTCCGCATTTTCTCGAAGTTACTGGCGGCATGTTAACGCGTTACAATGAGAAAGGAATTATTGAATTCGAGGTTTTTGAAGCATCCGAGGCATTATCGGAAGGAGAAGTGCTTTCTTTGGAAGAGAAATTCTTGGCCGGTCAAGGGCAAAACATCACTCCTGCGCGGTACGATTCTGACCC
>CAZBYM010000641.1:0-1953 GCA_964495745.1 uncultured Chryseobacterium sp.
AAATTCAATACCGTCTTTTCGAATGCACGAACGAATCTTGCACGTTTGAATTTCAATGGTACAGTTAACGGATGGAGTCCTGCGGGAGTTGGTGTTGTTAGAAAAACAGTGCAGTGGAGAAATCGAATTCTTGCAATCGCTGATGTGGGTTCACTTGAAACTCGTGTTGTAAAAATTGACACATCATCCGTCGGAACGGTTACTCAATTGTTTACAACGACAAGTTCAGTAGTGAATAATGCTCAAACCATCCAGGATTTTGTAACGCGCAATGATTCACTATATGCGGTTGGAGCATTCTATGAAATTGACGGCTTAATCACGAATAATTTTGTGGCATGCAATATCACTACTGGAGTAAAGAGACCATGGTCTGTAGTAATTCCTGAAAACGTTTTTAATGAACGTAGTAGCAGACAAATTGAATACTACCGCGATAGTTTGTACATCGGAACAGTCGACGCTTCATCTCAGTCCAATTTATATCACAGAATGTACGCGGTTCATTATCGTGGAAGCACTTTGCGCACAATGAAAATCTACAATTCGAATCAAGCCGGACTGAACGGTGATTTTTGTGCCGACTTGCTCATTGGAAATGCACGATTGATGGAAGTAGAGCGATTCGCGCTTCACACAGCGTTTCCATTTGGTTCAAAGAATTGCAAAATCTTCAGCTGGTGTATGAAAATTCCAACCGTTTGTGGAAATTGGATTTCCGGGCCATTGAGTATTTGCCCTGATGACACCGTCTGGTTTTCAATCGTAAAGGAATACTATTACAGCAGTTATATTTGGAATTGCATCAATCCGAACATTACGCTAATTCCGAATGATGATTCGTGCATGGTTATTTCGAACCAGTATTTTACAGGAACGGCGAGTGTTCAGGTTCGCGGATCGACTTCCTGTGGCGTAATTAATTCCGGTCCCAGAAGCAGGGCGGCTACTGCGCTTCCACGACCAATCGTTTCTGCAGGAAGTGACGATACGCTGACGTGTTGGATATCTTCATTGAGTCTTTTCGGAACATGCTCTCCTGCTCCAATAAGTTGGAATTGGTCAGGACAAAGTGTATCGAGCAATTCCGATTCTGTTTTCATTACGGATCCCGGAATGTATTTTCTGGAATGTGTTGCACCGAATGGTTGCAAGAGTAAAGATTCCGCTTTCGTTTTTGCGGATACAATTCCGCCAACAATTATCCCGCTGGGAATTACTCCTGTCCTTACCTGTGTTACAACATCAATACTTCTTGATGCATCGACTGTTTATCCTGCAGATTCCTTACGCTGGATGATTGGTGCTTCTTCTTTTCCCAATCCCACGTCAACAGCGCTTCCGGGAAATGTTTTTCTTGTTGTTACTGATCGAAACAATGGATGTTCATCAACCGATTCAATTTCTATTTCACAAAACATCACTACACCTTCCGGCATGGCAGTGTACACCGATTCTATTCTCACGTGTTCGCGCGATTCAATTCTTCTTAGCGGATTTTCGAACGATACAAACGTAGCTTTCTATTGGATGGATAGCGCTTTGACCCAATTTATCAATCCATTCAATGTCACATCACCGGGATATTTCTCGCTTCAGGCAATTGACACTACAAACGGATGTACATCTTCACCCGATGGTGTTGTGATTTACACATGGTATACTCCGCCTTCAGTAATTATCGCTACGGATTCGTTCAATATTAATTGTTCGTCCGATTCTGTTCTACTTGTTGGAAGTTCTTTGACATTGGCAACAACAAGCTATTGGACAGATTCAATTTCATTCAACGCATCCAATCCTGCGACAACAGCTTCTCAGGGTTGGTACTATTTTGTAGTAACAGATACGATGAATGGTTGTGTGGCTTCGGATTCAGCGTATGTTGGTTTTCAGGCAACGCTTGATCTTGTTACTTCGAATGATACAATAATTTGTCCGGGCTCCGGAGCA
>CAZBYM010000642.1:0-1948 GCA_964495745.1 uncultured Chryseobacterium sp.
CCACCCGTTCTGCAATGTTCACGTATCACAGGATTATTTTCATTCAGACTGAAGTAAGCGATTTTACATTCTACTGTTTTGGAAATTGAAACACAATGCGGATTGTCTGCATTCAGTACAACGTATCCATCACGTTTAACAGCACGCGCAACAACTCCTTTCACGTTCGCCATGTCGGCAAGCGTGTGAATATCGGAAAGACCCATGTGATCTTCCTGAATGTTGGTTACGACAGCGACATCGCATCGACCAAAGCCTAAACCTGCACGGAGAATTCCTCCGCGAGCCGTTTCAAGGACCGCGAATTCAACTGTTGGATCTTTCAGAATAAATTCGGCGCTCATTGGGCCGGTCGTATCGCCTTTAGTAAGCATAGAATTCTGCACGTAGATTCCATCAGAAGTTGTATAACCAACTCTGAATCCATTGTTCTTCACAATGTGAGCGATCAACCGTGTCGTTGTTGTTTTTCCGTTGGTGCCCGTAATAGCAATGATTGGAATTCGGCAAGATTTTCCAGTTGGATACAACATATCTAAAACCGGGGCTGCAACATTTCGTGGTAATCCAACTGCTGGTGCAAGATGCATTCTGAATCCGGGTGCAGCGTTCACCTCAAGTACAACTCCACCTGTTGTCTGCAAAGGTTCGCTTAGGTTTGTTGCAACGATGTCAATTCCGCAAATGTCGAGCCCGATGACACGGGAAATTCTTTCGCAGATGAAAATATTATGCGGATGAACAATGTCTGTTACATCAGTTGATGTTCCGCCAGTACTCAGGTTCGCTGTTCCTTTCAGATAACACTTTTCATCTTTCTTCAGGATAGTCTCAAGAGTGTAATTGTATTTCGCCAGCTGATCAAGAGTTTCTCTGTCAATGCTTATTTCTGTAAGAACATTTTCATGACCGTACCCTCTTCTTGGATCGCTATTCTCGAGATCAATCAATTCCTGAATCGTGAAAGTTCCATTTCCAATAACATGGGCCGGTTCACGTAAAGCTGCAGCAATGAATCGATGGTTGATGACCAGTACACGAAAATCATATCCAGTGATAAATCGTTCGACAATAATTTTACGCGAGTAAGTTTTCGCATGGGCAAATGCAGATTTGGCATCCTCGAGTGTTTTCACATTGATCGATGCTCCTTTTCCGTGATTCCCATCGAGAGGTTTGAACACCAATGGAAATCCAATTTTCGCAATTACTTCATCTACTTCTTCCTCAGTTACGATGCACATTCCTTTTGCGACAGGAATAGCTGCATCTTGAAGCATTCTTTTCGTTTCATCTTTGTTGCTGGCAAGATCAACCGCAATGGAACTAGTTCGGTCTGTCATTGTCGCCCGAAAGCGAACCTGATTTTTTCCGTAGCCCAATTGGACGAGAGATTCTTTGTTCAACCGAATGAATGGAATGTCGCGAGCAACAGCTTCGTCCACGATACTTCCTGTACTTGGGCCGAAACGTTCACGCTCACGCATTTGGCGCATTGTGCGGATATCATCGTCAAGATTGTAATCTACACCCTCAACCAGCGCTTCAGCTATTCTTACTGAAGCTTTCGCAGCATAAATCCCGACATTTTCTTCCATGTACGAAAAAACAACGTTGTACATGCCAGGAGTTCCGGTACCACGAGTGCGACCAAATCCACATTCCATACCTGCCAACGATTGAATCTCCAAAGCAATGTGTTCAATCACGTGGCCCATCCAGGTACCTTCTATGACCCGTTCAAAAAATCCACCTTCATGATTTTTGGAGCAACGATGAGAGCTCATGGAAGGGAAAAGTAACTTGAGGCGATCCGGGAATCCCGCAATCTTATTCGTGGGAAATTCCTCCAGCTGCTCAAGGTCCAGCTTCATCACCACCAGTTTCTTTCTGTAATTCGACCAGTAATTTGGCCCGCGCAATGTCTTGATCTCAATGATTTTCATAA
>CAZBYM010000643.1:0-1930 GCA_964495745.1 uncultured Chryseobacterium sp.
GCTCGCAACAATCTCCAAAGACCGCAGCGTGATGACCAGACGCGAACGCAGAACAACTCCAACTTATTATCACAGCGCTTTGATGTATAGTCCAACGACACAGGAACTGGGAGAGTATGAAATCAAATTGGATCCAAAGTTTATCAGCGATATTATTCTTGCTGTGACAGACAGTGGAGACATCATCTGCAGCGGATTTTATTCCAACAAAGGTTCCAACACGATCATTGGCAGTTTCTATCTTAAGATTGACAAAGACACACGCAAAGTTGAAACTGAAGAAACGATGGATTTTCCTAAAGAGTTTCTTACGCAATTCATGAGTACACGTCGTGCATCTAAGAATCAAGAGTTGTATGATTATAGTTTGCGTTATCTAGTGCAACGTGAAGACGGAGGAGCAATTCTGGTTGCCGAACAATTTTACGAATACGAAGTGTGCTCTGCAGATCCGAGAACCGGGACGCAAACGTGCACCTATTATTACTACTACAACGATATTATTGTGGTCAACATTGATCCGGATGGAAGAATACGCTGGTCGAAAAAAATTCCGAAGTTGCAAGTGAGCCGCAACGATGGAGGATTTTTTCTTTCATTCGCATTTGCTGTTTCAGGAAACACATTGTACTTCATGTTTAATGATCATCCGAAAAATCTGAATGTTCAGAATGGAGGATCTTACAAATACATGAACAACACAAAACGTTCTGTTGCTGTTCTTGTAAGCATGGATATGTCAGGACAACAAGTTCGTCAGACCATGTTCCGGAATCAGGATCTGAAAACGTATCTGCGACCGAAATTATTCATGCAGGTAAGCGAGAAGAAAATGTATTTGTATGGGCAAAAGAAGAGTACGTTTAAGCTTGCGGAAGTGAAATTTGAATGAGTTTCCGGTTTCCGGATCTCAGTTCCCGGTTTGGCAGTATAATTGAGGTCCAACACTGGTCCGGCGTCCGAAATTCCGTGTTTTGAACTCCTCAGAACCGAGAACGGGAAACTGAAAACCGAGAACCTTTTCCTAGTACCTTTATAGTCCGTGCCCGCCATCAACCGCATAAAAGCTCCTGTTTCTGCTGAAATGGAACTCTTTGAACACAAATTCAGAGATTCCATGAAAAGCAGCGTGCCTTTGCTGGATAAGATCACCGCATACATTGTTAAGCGAAAAGGAAAACAACTTCGTCCGATGTTTGTTTTTTTATCTGCAAAAATGTGTGGCGAAATCAACGACTCAACTTATCGCGCGGCAGCATTGATTGAATTGCTCCATACTGCGACACTCGTTCATGATGATGTTGTAGATGATTCTAATATGCGGCGTGGATTTTTTTCCGTGAATGCGCTTTGGAAAAACAAAATCGCTGTTCTTGTTGGAGACTTTTTATTGTCACGCGGATTATTACTTTCTGTCGACAACAAAGATTTTCATTTGCTCGGAATTGTTTCGAATGCTGTTCGGGAAATGAGCGAAGGCGAATTGCTGCAGATTGAAAAAGCGAGACGTTTAGATATTGCCGAACCTGTTTACTTTGATATTATCCGACAGAAAACAGCTTCGCTCATCGCATCGTGCTGCGCGTGTGGAGCTGCAAGTGTTTCTCCAGAAAAGGAAATAGAAGACAAAATGCGTTTGTTCGGCGAATACACCGGCATTGCTTTTCAAATCAAGGATGATTTATTTGATTACGGTAAAGCTGGTGATATTGGAAAACCGACCGGCATCGACATCAAGGAAAAGAAAATGACATTGCCTCTTATTTATGCATTGAGCAAAGCAGATAAAAGTGAAAAGAAACGCATCATTAATATTGTGAAGAACCACAATGAAGAACCTGAACGTGTTTCAGAGGTCATTTCGTTTGTTCACAAGAGCGGAGGCATTCAATACGCGACTGAAAAAATGAACGAATACAAAGACAAAGCT
>CAZBYM010000644.1:0-1930 GCA_964495745.1 uncultured Chryseobacterium sp.
TTGCAGGAACAGGTGCAATCGAGAAATTGTAATCGCTGGAATCAATAGTTGTTCCACGCGTAATTCTCACGCGGCACAACCCGCTCAGTTGATTTGGAATTGCCCAATTGTAAAAACGCGTTGTAGCATTTACGCCAGTTGTAATCGAATTCCATGTAGATCCGTCTGTTGTATAATCCAGATCAAATGTGCCTACGTTTCCATTCGCATCCCAACGGATACTTTGTGTTTCGCCGAAAGCAAATCCTTCTCCACCATTTGGATAAGTGAGGACAACTTCTTCAAGCGGTTCGAAATACCAAACAAGAAAATAAGTTTGCGGACCCATAGGAACGCCAACTCCACTAACAGTAACTGTGTATGCTCCGGGAAGAGGAGTATCAAGAGTTACTTGTTCGTGATTATTTCGAATGTCGATTCCACGAACTGCATTTGCACTAAGGTTGGCAGCATTCGGTGTGAAGTCGAGAACCCATGGATTGAATGCAACAGCATTAGGATCTGTCACCTGCATATTCAGATTATTCACAAGTGCAACAGATGCGTTTACCGCTGCAGGAAAATCATGCCAATAGATCATCACTTTCAATTGCCCGATCCCGTTCGGAACGTTAATCGTGTGTGAATTGCTCTGAGCATTATCAACAGAGTCAACTGCGAACATATTCTGTTCGAGTGGCACAACTGCTTTTCTACCGTTGATTCTACCGTAACCATACGTGTAATCAGGTCCGGGATTTCCAAGATCGTCGCAGGTATTCATGAGAACTGCTTTCATCAATCCTGATTGTGCCGTTGTACCATAGATATCACGATAAGCCTGATAAAGCTCGCTGAACGTTCCTGAAACAGCAGGACAAGACATAGAAGTTCCAGTTTTGAAAACGTAATTATTAGGATCACTTGTTGAGTACACGTTTGTACCTACTGCGCATACTTCAGGTTTCATTCTTCCATCATGAACAGGACCACGACTGGATGATGAGTTGATCGCATCCATGTAATCAAGATTTCCAACGGCAATACTGTTCTTCGAATGTTTGTGTCCACCGGTTATATTTCCGAATGCTGTGCCGGCGCCGTAGTTACAATCAACGCCTCCATTGTTTCCAGCAGAAAACACGTGAATCAAATTAGGCATATCCCAGGTTTGCTGATCAAGTGTTTGTGCCAATGTTGTGTATCCTGCGTTACATCCATCACTATAACTTGTAGATGTGATAACGATGTTATTGCTGATGTAGTGAAGGTATATACTATCAAAACCCTGATAAGCTGGTGCTGCATCATACACATACAAATCGGCGCCCCAACCCATGCCACGTGTCAACGGATCTTTGTTTCCGCCACCCATTATTGTTCCGGCAACGTGATCTCCATGATCTCCATTGTTAAATGTTATGTATTGTTGTTGCAATCGTCCAGTGTAGTCAATGTGCGGGCCGATAATTCCATCGTCTTGCAACATTACATTAACTCCTGCTCCGTTATACATTCGTCCGCCTGGAAATTCCTGAGCGAGCCAATTGTCGCGGTGATTTGTGCGGCCGGGATTATTATCATGTGTTGGAACGTCATCTTTCAATTCCGCAGCGCAGACAAATGGTAAAGAAACAAACAGCGCAATTCTTGCTTCTGGCATCCAAACGGTAACACGATGACTGTTGGGATTGTGATATGTTACTTCTTCATTCTGTCCGTAGAGTTGATCAAGAACAATGTTATGCGGAATGTCTGCGAAATAAGTAAACGTAATTCCAATATTTCCATCACCGTTCATTGTATAGAATGGAAATGTTGAAGTTTCCAGTGCAGAGCTCAACTCGTAATGCATTTTACTTTTGAAACTAATAGAAGAAACTCCGCGAACATTGAATTTACTGGCCACAGGAAAAACAGTATTCTCTGATATTGAAGCCGAATAGGTTTT
>CAZBYM010000645.1:0-1927 GCA_964495745.1 uncultured Chryseobacterium sp.
TTACAACCATTACAGGAATCTGTGACTCATTCGTGATAATGTCACGCTCGGAAGTTCCACTAAGCAATTCATGAACTCCACGCTCCTGAGAATTTACAACTGCAATTAAATCGGCATCACTCTGCTTCGCGAAATCAAGCAATTGCTTTACGAAATGCCCTTTCTCCTTTGCCGTCTGAAGATCGAATGGAATTCCTTTTTTCTGCAGTTCATTTCGCGCATATGCAGTGTTGCGCTCGATCGCCTTGTGAATAAATTCGTCCGTTTCCATCTGAGAATAGATGTGAATCTTCGAGCCGAAGTATTGAGCCATCTTGATAGTTAAATCAAGTTTGTGTTTTGATTCTTTACTCAAATCCATTGGCATTACGATGTTCTTGTATCCTGAACGAATTCCTCGCTCCTGTACAACAACAAATGGAACATTGGAATTCGTGAAAACCTTTACCGCATAACTTCCAACAATATGTTGCATGCCTTTAACACCATGCGTGCCCATAAAAATCAATTTCGCTCCCAGAGTTTCTGCTACACCTCCTATATCATCGAAAATATTACCCTCTTTTACTACAGCATCAATCGGGACTCCCGTAGCAGCTGTTGTCTTTTGCGCGATTTCATTGATCTTGCTCTGAGCTTGCTTGCGATCGCTTTCTTTGGCGATCACATGAAGCAGAGTGATTTGACCATTCACGGTTTTCGCAACAGAGAGCGCATGCTCAAGAGCGCAATCTGCGACGGCTGTAAAATCAGTAGGGACCAGAAAGTGATTATTTGTAGCTGACATAAGTAAAAATTGGAGAGATAATGATACGCAAAAAAAGTTTTCAAAAGCAATTTTGCAGTTGGAGCAATGAAATTGTATTGGCCTTCCGAACAATTTGAGTCGCGGTTAACAATCCGTATTTCACCACAAACCGTACATAACCTTGAATGAATGCGTTTAGGGAATAAATCTCAGTAAATCAATGAAATGAGATACCTTTGCAGGTGATTTTCGAACAATAGTCAAAGAACCGGATTCTCGTCCAACCTATGTACATCGCTCTGTTTTTTATCGCCCATTGGTTCTTGTCGTTGTTTAGCCAGACTTTTTTTCTGCACCGCTATTCATCGCACAAAATGTTTACGCTTAATCCGTTCTGGGAGAAGTTTTTTTACTTCTTCACGTTCATCACCCAGGGCTCTTCTTTTCTCAACCCTCGTGCGTATGCAATCATGCACAGAATGCACCACAGTTACAGCGATACCGAGAAGGATCCGCATTCGCCACATTTTTTCAAGGATGTCTGGCACATGACGATGAAGACCAAAGACATTTACCTTGATTATGCAAAACATGGAAAACAACCGGAGAAGGCGTTTCAAGGTGATTATCCGGAATGGAAACTACTCGACAAAATTTCAGACATGTGGGCTGTTCGTGTCGGATTCGGTGTATTGTATGTTTTGTTCTATATAAAATTTGCTCCTTTTTGGTGGTGCTTCGCTTTGTTGCCTATTCATTTTTTTATGGGCCCTGTTCAAGGTGCAACTGTAAATTGGTGTGGTCACAAGTATGGTTACTCGTCTTACGACAACAAGGACCACAGTAAAAACACGGTTCCTCTTGATTTCTTTCTAATGGGCGAGCTCATGCAAAACAATCACCACAAGAGTCCAAACAGCGCCAACTTTGGAAAAAAATGGTTTGAGTTTGATCCAACTTATCCAATTATCCTTGTCTTAAACGCAGTAGGAATTCTTAAACTTCGAAAGCAAACAATTCAATAACCTTTTTCCCTACATCGAATGAGCCCATATTTTTCTCTTCCGCTGATTTCGTTCGGCGCCGTATCATTCATAATGATTATCATTTTTATTTGGGCGAAGGCCATTGGAAATAATGGTATTGTTGATATTTTCTGGGCATTTAACTTTTTGGTCA
>CAZBYM010000646.1:0-1922 GCA_964495745.1 uncultured Chryseobacterium sp.
CATATCACTTTTGCATGTTGGCCCAATAAATCTTCCCTGTCGCTGCGTTGCAGAAACTTGTCGAATGTTGGATGTAAATTTTCGTTGTGTGTCATAAAATACAAAAGGCCTTTCTCGTTAACCGGAAAGACCCTCATCTGAAAAATTAATTACAGTTATGCTGTCTTTCCTATATGGACATACACATACAGCAGGTCATTTTCATAACCTTTGGGCATTGTTGTGTTATATAGGAATTGTAGTTCATTTCGCTGTACGGGGGCAAATATAGTCAAAATCTGGAAATTGGAATTGGGACAAATAAGGAATTCAGGGAATATGGTGTCTTGTGTGTTGAGTTTTGCCTAAATACCAGAATACCTTAATTCCCATTCCCTACATTTGCCTAACCCAATTCTACATCACTGTATGGACTTTTCCCAGACTCCGCAAATTGATCAGGTAAATGTTGAAGAACGAGTTGCGCGACTGAACACCCGCAGCTTGAAAAAGTCTGCGAAGGTGTACGGATTGAAGTTGGCGTTGAACATGATTGACCTTACAACACTTGAAGGAAAAGATACTGCCGGGAAAGTGCGGCAGATGTGTTACAAGGCAATGCATCCGCACGATGAACTTTCCGGATTACCAACCGTCGCTGCTGTTTGCGTATATCCAACATTTGTCGGATTGGCAAAAAAGGAGTTGGGAAATTCAGGCGTTAAAGTTGCTTCAGTTGCTACTGCGTTTCCTTCGGGACAGTCAACTCGAGAAATTAAAATTAAGGATACACGATTTGCAGTAGCTGAAGGAGCAGATGAAGTTGACATGGTAATTTCACGTGGAGAATTTCTTGCAGGGAATTACAATTATGTATTTGATGAAATCGCGGAAGTGAAAGCAGCTTGTGGCTCGGCAAGATTGAAAGTTATTCTGGAGACTGGAGAACTATCTACGCTCGACAATGTGCGACGCGCAAGTGAAATTGCTATGCGTGCGGGAGCAGATTTTATAAAAACATCGACGGGAAAAATTCAACCTGCAGCAACGCAACCTGTGACATTGGTGATGCTCGAGGCGATCCGCGAATACTATTACGAAACCGGAATAATGATTGGGATGAAGCCTGCCGGTGGAATTTCAACGGCTAAATCATCGTTGAATTATCTGGTGATGGTGAAAGAGACGCTGGGGAATGCATGGATGAATAATAACTGGTTCCGTTTTGGTGCGAGTAGTTTAGCGAATGATATTTTGATGCAGTTGATGAAGGAGAAAAGTGGAGTTTATCAGAGTGGGGATTATTTTTCGAAGGATTGATTAGGGAGTAATTTCCCTTTAACACAGATTACGCAGATTAGAAAAGAATTTGAAAATTCATTTTATGAAAGAGTATTTAGAAGAAGATTGGATTGTTGCAGAAGCCAGCCGCGATTACGGAGATCATGACTATCCGCTCAAGGAAGAAACGTATGAGATAATTGGAATATGCATGGAAGTCCATAGGATTCTTGGCCCGGGATTTAGAGAAGCAGTATATAAAGATGCCTTAGAGGATGAATTTGCTTCACGAGGAATTCCTTTTGAGCGGGAAAAGAAATACGAGATCAAGTACAAAAGTAAAGTTCTGCCACACGCGTATTACGCAGATTTTGTTGTAAGAAATGAAATCATACTGGAGGTTAAGTCACTAAACAAAATGTCTGATGTTTTTTATGGACAGGTTGTTAACTATCTGGCGGCATCCAAACTGCGCGTTGGTCTGTTAATCCATTTCGGCGAACGCTCACTAAACTTTAGACCGTTGATATTTGGAAATGATAATTAACAGAATGATAGGCTTCGCAAATAATCTGCGTAATCTGTGTTAAAAGGTAGACAATGGGAGTAAAATCAAAATCAAAACGCGAATTGGATTTCACTGGAGGCTGGGGCTATGCTCC
>CAZBYM010000647.1:0-1909 GCA_964495745.1 uncultured Chryseobacterium sp.
AGTCGTGTGAGCCGAATCTCCATATTTTGCTGAAACTACTGTTGAGCCTTTACTGGATGCGCGAACGAAATACCATAAACTATCTTCGGGAATGTCTTTACGTAGTGTGATAATTGATCCATCGGGCATTACAACATCGCTGAAACCAATTCCGCTTCCTTCTACTACAGGAATTCCCGTGCCAATGGAATCGCCATCGCCACCTCCAACTTTACGAACGGTTATCATTCCGATGAAAGCAGAGTCCAGCAACGTGATTTCTTCTTTGATTGAAGTCGCTGTAGGTTCCACGCGATACGTAATCACAAATCCATGAAAATATTCGTTGCCTTCATCCGGATTAGTCGCACCTGTTTGTCCAACAAGTTCCCATTCTGTCATTGGAGAATTGAATGCATTAGGTAAAA
The DNA here is from genome assembly GCA_964495745.1 of uncultured Chryseobacterium sp. Classification (GTDB taxonomy): domain Bacteria; phylum Bacteroidota; class Bacteroidia; order Palsa-965; family Palsa-965. Next base: position 408 of record CAZBYM010000647.1, read on the forward strand.
CCATCTGCAGATTTTTCAGTCGCTGTTGATTCAATTTCTGTTGAGAAAATGACTCATCAGAGCGATAGGTGGTATAAATCAGCTGAACCTTCTCAATCACTTTCCCCTTCGCAGGATTGCCATCCCGTGGATCAATGAATTCCGACGATGCAAATGGACATTCCATAGAAACTATGGCTCTTCCCGGGAATGGTTCCTGATTTTGAAAACGAACGGGCTTGACGTGATTTGTATTCAACATCGCATACGCACGGGCGTAGCCATTGTTTTGCGTCCAACCAGTGAGCGGCAGAAAAATCAGAAGAAGTAAATATCTGGTTGCGTTCATGCGTTGGAACTGGGGACCGACAGTATAATGCGGATGCTACTCAAAGATACAATAGAACGTAGGCGTGAATTGAATAATTGTGTGGGTAGTCACAGTGTTTTCACTTGTGGCAATCAGAAAAAGTAGTAATTCCGGTTTCAATAGAAACGTTTGCCATCAGCAGCCATGCGTTTAAGCATCACACTTGGTCGGTAACGATCTTCGTTGTATTCTTTGAAAAGCACATTCATCATTTCATATACTGTCTTCACGCCAATATCATCGGCCCATTTCAAAAGTCCTTTCGGATAATTCACGCCTTTCGTCATTGCCGTATCAATATCTTCCCGTGAAGCAAGTCCCAGATAAAGAGAATCTGCTGCTTCGTTGATGAGCATTGATATCACACGATCGAAAATCATTTTGCCCAGATCCTTGTCTTCGTTTGGTTGTGGATTTTCAGCACCTTCTGAATAATCATAATAACCTCGACCCGACTTTTTACCGAAGAACTTTGCTTCGTATAATCGTTTCTGTGTCAAAGAAGGTTTGAATCGCGGCTCGTAGAAAAATTGTTCCCAAACAGTTTCGGTCACTTTGTAATTGACATCGTTGCCGATGAAATCCATCAATTCAAAAGGTCCCATTCGGAATCCGCCAAACAATTTCATCGCCCAGTCAATAGTTGCGAAATCTGCTATGCCTTCTTCGTAAATACGAATGGCTTCACCATAATACGAACGAGCAATTCGGTTAACGATAAATCCCGGCGTGTCTTTAGCAAGAACAGTGGTTTTTCCCCACGAGTCAACCAATTGTTTTGCTTCGAGCATGAGTGTTTGGTCTGTTGCAATTCCTGGAATGATCTCCACCAACGGCATAATTGGTGCCGGATTGAAAAAGTGAATTCCGATTATTCGAGAAACGTTCTTACAAGCAGATGCAATCGAAGTAATAGAAAGAGATGAAGTATTTGATGCAAGAATCGTTTCAGCACTTACAATTCCTTCAAGTTCTGTAAAAATGGATTGTTTCACTTCCAGATTTTCCACGATGGCTTCAATGACAAGTCCACATGAAGCAAATGCTTTGAGATCACCAGCGAAAGAAATGCGATTGAGAATTGCTTGAGCTTCTTCAGAAGTAATTTTGCCTTTCTCGCTAAGTTTAGTCAAAGTTAATGCGAGCGACGTTC
>CAZBYM010000648.1:0-1896 GCA_964495745.1 uncultured Chryseobacterium sp.
ATTTGTGGAGGAACAGTTGGATCTGCTTGCCAATTTGTTGATGAGACCCAGGATTGTCCACCAGTCGGTCCAAGAATTTTAGTTGAGCGACCGATTTGAATTCCGAGTCCAATAAAATTGTCTTTAATAATTTCTCGATGGAAAGAATACGCCAATTGTATTGCCATGTTTCTTTCGAAGCCCAGTTGATCGTACATGAGATTCATTCCAATCCCACCACTTAGTTTTTCGAGGTAAACATCACCCGACAAAACTCCGCTGCGCGGTGCGCCTTCGAACCCCGCCCATTGTTCTCTTGCAATACCTGAGAAACAAAGCGCATGTTTCATTCCAGCATACGCGGGATTCATGAAAAGTTTATTGTGCATGTATTGTGTGAACTGCGGATCCTGCTGAGCGTACGAGGTTCCGATAAGGCATAGGAATGCCAGGTGAGTGAAAATGTGTTTCATAACAGATTTTTTGAAGCCCTGAAATTGCCATTCAGGGTTGTTTGTAATTATAACCGCGTAAGAGAAGAAAGATACAGCACTTCAAAAAATCATTTTCAATTCTCAATTGTCAATTGTCCAAGAAGAGAAAATATCATGAAAGTTTCTGGAAAGTCTGCCACCAACGATCAGGCATTTCTTCTTCGCATGCGAGTTGATAATCAGAATACGTGCACGGAACAAGAGCGTGGCGTTCGAAGCGAAGTTTTTGATTGGGAGGATAAGGAACTTCCATCCACCAACGGTCACTACGATTACTCTTGAAGAAAATTATTTCGTGCTTGTGATCTTTGAGGAACACACGGTAACGCGTATAGTTGCTCGTGTCACTGAATGGAAAATCTTTTTTTCGATTGTAAAAACCATCAACAAAACACCAGATCATTTGTGCCGCAAGATGGGCTGTAGTCCCGGAAGGATCCGCTAACGCGTTGACCTCATAAATTCCAAATGATGTGCACTTGTCGCTGATGCCTGCGTATCGTGCAAGCTGGCAAGCTTCATCGCCAGAAAAACCATTCGGTGAAGTCCATCCGCAACCTGGCGCCTCGGAATGACGAATGGCAGAAATATCAAAGCTGACTAAATCTGCATTCCGAATAATTGGTTCAGCGTCAATTATTTTTTCCCGACAAACACCAAGACGATGAATATCAAAGTTGAGTTTCCCCATGAGTTCAACTGAAGACTGCTCAACGAAATATGTCTGATAACCGATATTCGAAAAATTGAATAAGAAATTTGGTTGGTGGAGAATGATTTTACTTAGCCAGGAATGACTCGTGTAATCTTCAGAACCAACTCCAATATCGAATCGTGGATCAATCGTCACAAGATTCACAGTCTGTTCAATTGATTCGTAACCGAGATACTGTGCATAAGTTAAATGATGTCCGCCACCTATGAGAATTGGAATAATATTTTTTCTCAAGAGCGAACCCATCACAGTTTTCACTGCAAAGTCTGTGTCTTGTGGAGTTGCTCCTGCAGAAATATCGCCAAGGTCGGCACACTTCAATGCCCAGTCACCCTGGAAAAGTTTGTAGAGATATTTTCTGATTTCATTCGTGCTGTCTGCACATCCCGCGTTACCAAGGCTGGGGCGATCTTCAGCAATTCCAAGAATGGCGAAGTTGCATTCCTCCAGTTCCGGCCATCCCGACTCTTTGGAATTCGTTACGATCAATGCGCCGATTTGAGGAGGAGCATACGATTTGCCATCAGAAAGTTTTGCCAAATCAATAGGGCGAAAAAAATCTGAGAAGTCGAGGTTGATGGTAGCCATACAAGTGAGTTTTCACAAATATGGACTATAAGGCAAAACTCAAATCTCAAGTGTCAAAAAAGTTGTGAAGAGGCGGGTGTGAGTTAATTCCAAAGCATTTTCGATTTACTATTTTCAATT
>CAZBYM010000649.1:0-1882 GCA_964495745.1 uncultured Chryseobacterium sp.
AACAGGACTTCCGTAGTTGTAAACGACGTCACGGTTGAATCCGAATCTTCCTGACAATTCATGTTTTTTCACATAACGTTTTCCAAAGAGGTCAACATTCTGACTGGAATACCCTGCGAATTCACCAGCAACATTTTTCGGGCCAGAGCCTGCTGAAATATGTCCTGCGTGAATTCCCCATGCGCCACTTTTGGATCGGCCAGACATAATGTTCAACTCTCCTAAGAAGGTCGAGTAGTTACCTACTCCGATACGCGCATACGATTTATACAATTTCGGAAGCGGTTCACTTCCCATCTTTGCGGCCTTTATGGTGTCAAGTCCAAAAGTGGTTGTATATCGCTTCGATTGAATGCCATAAGTAAAAGCTGGAGGAGGCAAAATAGTATCCTTGGTTTTCGCTGCTTCAGGAACTTTTTTCACGTTCGTTCTTGTCACAGGAACCGGATCAGTTGTTGCGTCGATATTATAAGTCTGCCCGTTAGTTATGATCGGCAAGACTATCGAGAAAAAGAAAACTAATTTTTTCATTGTCCGCCTCCGTTTCCGTTTTCAAAAAGTTTCTGGTCGTTGGGATCTCCAAGCGGAAGGATAAGTTCTTCCTGTTTTCGTTCCGGCACTTTGTGTTGTGCTGCATCAATCATTCCGATTTTATCCTGAGCACGCTTCACATGTACTTGCGACTCTCCATTCTCAATGTACCAGTTCAATACAATTCTTGCTTTTGCAGTGTCTTTCAATGCAAGGTGATTGTCTGCAAGCAGAAGCCACCCTTCCGCTGACCAATCCGGAAACGCATCGTAGTCATTGATATGCTTAAGAATTGTTGTTTCTACTTGCTTCGAAGGTTTTGTCAGAAACTTGATGTAACACAATTGAAAACTAGCTTCGGCAGCATACGTGGTATTGGGAGCCAATGCTCCAACTTCTTTGAAACTTTTTTCCGCATTCACATTATCGCCGCTCTCCAGCAAACTTTTTCCTTGCAGATAATAAGCTTGCCCCATCACATCATTCGGAAGGCCCTTCAGAAGAATAACTTTCGAAGCATAAGCGGCTGCAGAATCCTTATTGTTCACGAAAACATAACAGCGCATCAAATTTACTTTCGCATCATTTTGATCACTGACATTTTTCGCTTCCGTTTCGAGTCTTTTGTAAACACGGATTGAGTTGTTCCAGTCCTTCTGCGTGTAGTAAATAAATCCTGCTCGCTTCAATGCCATTTCGGTGTACTTCGTTTGTCCTTTATCCAGGATGGCATTGTAACTTCCTAGCGCTGTGTTGTAATCGTTTGCTTTGAACGAACATTCTGCACGCATGTAATGAATTTCAGTGATGTACAATCCGGAAGGATACTTCTGAATGTATTTGTTCGCCTGTATCAATGAGCCAGCACAATTACCTTCGTTATAAAACTTCGCCGCAAGAGCATAGCTTGTGCTATCTGCAACGGCCGTCGACTCAGAGAAACCAACTGAAGCAGCATATGCCTCCCATTGATCAAGCTGATTTTTTACGAGATACATGTCTTTAATTTCTTTCATGAGATTCTGAAACTCCAACGTTCCTTTTCCTTTCAGAAGATCAACCGCTTTCTTGAACATGACGAGTGCGTTATCAGGATCATTCTTCATCCTGTAAATCGAACCCATATTGGTAAGACATGACACTGCGAACGGTCCATTTGGAGTCGCCATGTACACTTCGTTGTAAGCATTCAGCGCACGGTCGTAATCCTTGAGTTCGTGCAACGTGCGCGCTTCCTGATATTGTCCATTCGCGAGATAGGTTGAACCAGGATACGCCTCACGCATTTTTTTCAGCAGATCAGCTTTTTCCTGTTTCTTTCCTTGGTAACCAAGGGCCATCGCCTGCTGAT
>CAZBYM010000650.1:0-1873 GCA_964495745.1 uncultured Chryseobacterium sp.
TTGCGAAATTCAGCCAACACGCTTACAATTTCCACAAGATATACAAAGGAGTCGAATATGCTTGTTTCAGTAAAAATTACTCGACATATAAAAAAATTACCCGACTCACTTCAATCTGAAGTTCTCGACTTCGTTGAATTCCTTCTTGCAAAAGTAGAGCGAGATCAAGATGATGTTGAATGGTCACAATTCTCTTTAACGACTGCGATGAGAGGCATGGAAGATGAAGCCTTGCCGTCTTATACTCTGGCTGATCTGAAAGTTGTCTTTGCATAGCACTTGCCAGCGGAGAAGTGATATGGCACAAGTAAAAGTCTATTACGACCAAATAGGCAACACACTAACTGTTTGGTTTGGCGAGCCGCAAGATGAATACGTGAGTGAAGAAACAGGCGATGAGGTAATTTTGATTAAGGATAAACAAGGTCACGTCATTGGTTTTGAAAAATTGAACTTTAGTGCATCAAAACCTTCGCCTTTGCGAGTTGCATTTGAAACCGTAACGAGTTGATTACAGAATGAAGCCGTCCACAAAGCGGCTTTACTTTTTTCTTGCCACGAATTTATTTATCGGACACAACGAAAAGTGACGGGGATGAGGGCGAACTTCCTTCCATATCGCAGAGATGCAAATCGTTTGACAGTTAACTTCCTCTATCGTAAACTCCGCGCAACAGATTGGGTGGTTGGCTTTCTATGGAAATTCTCTGCATTCCTCTTTTAATTACAGTAATTGGTGGAATAATCGTCCTCGCAGTCGAATACTGGGGCATTCGACCTCTTCAATCATTTGGAGCAATAAAACTTTTCTCATTGTTGTTCCCCTTTGTTCGGAGAGATTGGACCAAAGCCACAAAAACGGTTATTAACAAATTTAAATCACAGCCAAAACAATATAAATGGATAATCGGGCAAAATGATTTCAAGGTGGAAGACCTAAAAATAGAAAAGGGGAAGGGGACTCTAAATCTTGCAGTTACCACCAACAATAATCTCCTCTCTTCTCATCTGCTTGGTAAAATTTTTCCTGAGCCCTTAGTTATAGAGAGATACGAAATTCTGTTTGACAGAACCGGCGATATGCTAAGGATCAGATCAATACCAGTTGAGACCGAAGTGAGCATTATACGGTTAGAGAAATTGACAACAGAAAAATCAAAGGATGGGATTTTTGCCGTAGTGTCTTTTCTAGCAGGAAATAGGGGACAAAGTGGAAAGTTCTGTGTAAAAATTGAACTTGATATTGTGACTGTGCGAAGGAGTGATGGGAAATTCGGACCCGAAAAACATAGCGCAATTTTTGGACCTTTCGAAATTGATGGTTTTAGCGTTGAAAAATTCGGTTGTAGATTGGGATGTGCGCCACCCGCCGTTCCATTAGTAGATTCACAACATAAAGTTGGAGTAAGTATCATTCCTTGTCCAGCTAAACAAAATTAAGGTCTCCTCATCACAAGGTATCTTTTCCTTCTTCCCATCCTTCGCGGTTTTCTCTTCACCCGCCCCAACAGAACCACTGAGATCACTGATCACTCTGAATACACTGATTCAGTGATCTCGTCTCCGTCATCACTTCAGTGTTTCCCCTTCGCGCTTTTCTCTTCACCCCAACAGCATCACTGACTCCACTGATTACGCTGAACGCACTGATTTAGCGATCCTCTTCGTGTTCTTTAATTCTTCGTGGTTTTCCCTTTTTGAAATTTAGAATTTTGCATTCTGATTCCTCTGCTACAATCCTCGCACTTCACTCCACACAAAGAGATAAACATGGAAACGCAAACTGACCTCACCGTTGGAACGATTCGCAAAATTGACATCGAACACGAAATGCAAACGGCGTACCTCTCGTACGCCATGAGCGTCATCGTCT
>CAZBYM010000651.1:0-1873 GCA_964495745.1 uncultured Chryseobacterium sp.
AACTAGATCCTTCATTTGCAGAATCAGCATCCGTAGTCACTTTACTTGGCAGATTCATGATGCTCAGATTCAGCCCATTATTAAAATGAATTTCACACGAGGATTCCGAATATGGACTTGCTGTCTTTAAAGACAGACTTGAGCTTAAAAACCTTAGAAAATTTGACTTCCCAGTAGCATTATCTCCAATAATGATCTTGAGGCCTGCAGAAAATTTGAGGTCCAGATTTCTGATTGTTCTAAATCCGGACATTTTTAACGATGTAATCATTTGGCTAGTATTAGGACGCTACCGCTAAATTAAGCTATTATGTTTAGTCTGATGCCCCATGGTGATCCCCAAATTCACTTGATCAATAACTGAATCTTGAATCAAACCATACTATTAAGTTCATCTTTAGACCTTCCAAGCACGGCTCGTTTTCCATTTAACACTATTGGGCGCTGAATTAATATGGGATATTTCACCATCGCTTTGATCCATTTCTCTTCTGTCATTTTTTTTCCTTCAAACTTCTCTTTGTAAATCGGTTCCTTCTTGCGAACGAGTTCTGAGGCAGCAATTCCCAGCTTCTTCAGAATGTCGATTATCATGACTTCGGTCGGAACATCTTCGAGATAAAGAACAACTTCAGGTTCGATTTTATTCTGTTTCAAAAACTTCATCGCCTCAATACTCTTAGAGCAATTCGGTTTGTGCCAGATGACTATTTTTTTCTTCTTTTTCATGACCGGTTTCACTTGAACATTGTTCATTGAGCGTTGGATATTGTTCATTAAATCAACTGTTGAATATTCAATGCTAAATTTTCGACGCTAAATTCTCAAGTAGATTTAGTTTGTGCCAGATGGCAATATTTTTCTTTTTTCTTCATCACTATTCTTCCTTGTTCATTGACCATTGTATGTTCGGCATTGTTCATTATTTCAATATTTGAATATTCAATGCCAAATTTTCAACGCTCAATTCTCAAGGAGCACTATTCAAGGGTCATCATTTCAGTTCGGTATTCCAACTCGCTCCGTATTCCATCAAATATGCTTTTATAAACTGTTTCAAATCGCCATCAAGAACTCCTTGCGCATCTGATGTTTCAATATCTGTGCGTAAATCTTTCACCAATTTGTAGGGATGCAAAACGTAATTGCGAATCTGTGATCCCCACTCGATCTTCTTCATGTTCCCGCGAATCGCTTGTACGGATTCCATCTTTTTGCGCATTTCGATCTCATACAATTGCGACTTCAGCAAAAGCATTGCGTTCTCTCTGTTTTGTCCTTGCGAACGCGACTCCTGGTTTTTGATTACAATTCCGGAAGGTTTGTGATAAAGACGAACTGCTGTCTCAACTTTATTCACGTTTTGTCCGCCAGCTCCACCTGAACGGAACGTTTCCCATTCACATTCCGAAGGATTCACATCAATCTCAATTGTATCGTCAATCAATGGATAACAATACACAGAGGCGAATGAAGTATGTCGGCGCGCATTTGAATCGAAAGGTGAAATTCGCACAAGACGATGTACACCGTTTTCGCCTTTCAAATATCCGAATGCATAGTCTCCTTCAAACTCCAGTGTGCACGACTTGATTCCGGCTGCTTCACCATCCTGATAATCGACTTGTTTGATTTTGAATCCATTTTTCTCTCCCCACATGATGTACATGCGCATGAGCATTCCGGCCCAATCACAACTTTCTGTTCCGCCTGCCCCGGCATTTATCTCGATGATGGCGCTCAGGTGGTCTTCTTTACCAGAGAGCATGTTTTTGAATTCCAGTTCTTCAACTTTCTTTTTTGTCTCTGAAAATTGGATGTTTACATCGGCTTCGGTGGCTTCGCCCGCCTTGAAAAAATCAAACATCACCGA
>CAZBYM010000652.1:0-1869 GCA_964495745.1 uncultured Chryseobacterium sp.
TGTGTTTGCATTCGCTCGTATCCTGAATTGTGTTTTTCAGTGAGCCGATCAAATTCACCCGGATGTGGAGTAAGAATTGTATTCTTCGGAATGAAAGCAATCCATGTTTTGTTTTCGGACAGAATATTCAGCGCATCAGCATCCCAAACCATTGGGCCGGAAAACGAATTCATCAATAGCTTGAGCGAATTTTCAGTTTCACGTGCCGTCCCAATTCCTGGACCCACACCTATGGCATCGAATTTTGCAACGGGAATTTTTCCTCCAAGATGATTCGCTTCGTCTGAACTTACAATCATAGCTTCCGGAACAGCTTCCTGCATTACATCGCGACTCACTTGAGGAACAAATGCAGTTACTAATCCGGCTCCGCTTCTCAACGCCGCCCGCGTGCATAGAATCGCTGCTCCTGTTTTACCCTCGGCTCCAGCTGCTATTAGTGCGTGACCAAACGTTCCTTTGTGATTGAATTTACTTCGCTCTTTCATGATCATTTTCACACTCGTATGTGTTGTGAAATGATAAGGAGTTTCCGCATCAGCAAGAAAAGACGGATGCAGATGAATATTCAACACAATAAAAGTTCCAACGAACGAATTATTCTCTGCAAAGAAAAAACTCAATTTCGGGAATTGAAATGTCAGCGTATGAGCAGCTCGAACGATGTGATGATATGTATTCGCTGAATTATCATCGCTGTAAAGTCCGGACGGAATATCTATTGCAACAACAGTAAATGGCGAATGATTTATTGCGGCAATCGCTTCTGCTGCAAGTCCGGAAGGTTCTCTGTTCAACCCTGAACCGAAAATTGCATCGACAACAACTACATTCTGAGTGTTCATTGAATGTCGAAGTGAAAAATGCACCGTGAATTCGTCAACAGAAACTTGTTTATTTTCTTTGAGTGATTTCAAGTTGAATTCGAAATCACCGGAATTCTGGCTGGAAGGATAAATCAATTTTACTTCCACTTTTCTTCCTGCATTCGAAAGTTGCCTGGCAATGCATAGTCCATCTCCACCATTATTCCCGTTTCCGCAAACGATAATGAATGCAAAATCCTGAAACGAATTGAGCAACCAATCTGAGCACAAACGCGAAGCCCGTTCCATCAGTTCAACTGAAGAAACGGGCTCGTTTTGAATAGTGTATTGATCAGCCTCCCTGGATTGTTGTGCAGAAAGGACTTTCATACAATTACATGCTTGCCATCAACGCCAAAAGCAAAATCAGAATTGCAGCACCTTGGATACTCAATCCAACAATTGCGCAAGTGCGTCCGCCCTTGACTTTTTTGATTGATGCTTCAGTATATTTCCCTGGATTCGCTTTGATATCACCCATTGCGCCACCTGACATCGAAAGACAAATGATATTCAGGATCAATCCAACGATTCCGAAAAGGAAAGTGAGAATTAATCCGATAATACCGAGAGTATTAATCGAACTGGCTTTAGGGTGATCAATTTGTCCTGCATAAGCTCCACCAAATTGTTGTTGATATCCACCAGGAGCTTGCTGATATTGCGGCGCCTGTTGATACGGATTTGGATTCGCATAACCTTGCTGCGGTGGAGGTGGAATGTTAGGGTTGTTGTTTTCCATTGTGTGTGTGTTTACGGGTTAAATATGTGCACTTGCTTTATTACAAATGATGTAAGAACTATTGAAGTTGAAATGATGTATGAATACTGCAACATTTTTGCTCCATTCCTGAACTTGTACCGAACATGAAATCCAAGGAGCACAAGCGTAAAAAGTATCGGAATTAAAGCAGGATACATTTTCAGACTTTCAACAAAATTTCCTTTCATCAATTCGATAATCGATCGCTGCATTCCACATCCCGGACATTCCATTCCAAAT
>CAZBYM010000653.1:0-1868 GCA_964495745.1 uncultured Chryseobacterium sp.
GGTTCCAATCTGAATTTGGAAATTGAGGCTCAGGCGAAACAATTGCTTCAGACATTGAAGAATCTTGAAGTTTTGCTGGCCAATGATGCAATTTTTCACTGCAGAGGTGTCGGATGTTTTCCGGAAATTGATGTGAAACGAAAGAGTCGGGCAGGATTCATCATCGAGTAATTCACCTACACATCTCTGCTAAATACCGCTCTGGTTTGCGGCGATAGGTGTTCTGATTAACTTTATTCTGGCTTACACAACTCTTCATGAAATCACCTACAGGAAAAATTCTCATTCACGTATTTGGCTCGCTTAGTTTTCTGGCTTTGCCAATTATTTTTTCTCCCGATTTTGATTTCACTTCGCGTGTCTTTGAAATTGTTCCATTCCGGCGTGATCTTCTGGGTTACGTGTTGTTACTCGGCGTATTTTATGCTAACTATTATGTTTTCATACCGCAGTTTTTTCAGAAGAAAAAATTCTTCCTTTTCTCGGTAATGACAGTTCTTGCTTTTACCTGCGTTGTGGCAATCCCGACATTGATAAAAGGAGAACCACATGAGCGCAGAAACAGTCGGATTGAAAATCCCGGATCTAATCCTGAAGCGTTGGCACCACCGGTGATGCCTCCGGATTCTCCGCGTGGCCCGAATAGCAATCACCCGCCAATGATGCGTGGTGTAGAACGGAATCTTTTTCGTTTCGCAATAGTTCTTGCAATCGCATTAATACTTCGAATAAGTGGTCGACTTAAGCAAGCCGAACGTGACAAACTTGATGCTGAATTGTCTTATCTCAAAGCGCAGATCAATCCTCATTTTCTTTTTAACACGTTGAATAGTATTTATTCGCTGGCGATTACCCGATCTGAATTAACAGCTCCTGCGGTGGTGAAATTATCTGAAATGATGCGATATGTTACTACTGAAGCGCATAACGATAGCGTCTTGCTTGAAAAGGAAATTGCTTATGTGAGTAATTATATTGAGCTGCAGCGAATACGATTGGGTCAGACTGTTGATATTCAATATTCGGTTGCAGGAACTTCGGAGCAAAAGAAAATTGCACCACTCGTCCTTATTCCATTTGTAGAAAATGCATTCAAGTACGGAGTAAATCCGGAAGAAGAAAGCGTTGTTACTATAACTATTGAAATTGCGAATGACAAACTGAAGATGTTCGTTGGAAATCGTATTGTGAAGATTGACTATCTTGACGAGTACAAAAGCGGTCATGGAATGGACAATGTAGCTCAGCGTTTGAAAATGGGTTATCCTGGAAAACACAAGCTGGATGTTATCCATGACAGCAAAGATTACAAAGTGAATCTCGAAATTGAATTATGAAATTGTTTGCGATTGCAATTGATGACGAGCCACCTGCACTGAGTGTAATTCAGGAGTTTTCCTCACGCAGAGATGATATTGATTTGCAGAAAACTTTTACGAAACCTTCTGAAGCCATAAAATACCTTCGGAAATTTCCTGTTGATCTTGTTTTTCTGGACATCAAAATGCCATCGATTTCGGGATTGGAATTATTTAAGGACATTCCTGAAACTACGCACGTAATTTTCACCACCGCCCACAGTGAATTTGCGGTTGAAGGATTTAATTTGAAAGCTGCTGATTATATTCTGAAACCATTTTCATTCGAGCGATTTGCTCAGGCAGTTGATAAAGTTGTTCAGCTGGCGGGATTACTTCGCGCTTCGGAGGAACAAGGTTCAACACATTTGCTTGTGCGAGCTGATTATAGTTTGATCAAGATTAATCATTCTGATATTTCTTATGTCGAAGGATTAGACGACTATGTCAAAATTCATCAAGAGAACGGTAAAACAATTGTCGCAAGAATGACCATGAAGAAAATTCCGG
>CAZBYM010000654.1:0-1863 GCA_964495745.1 uncultured Chryseobacterium sp.
TTCGAAAAACAGCGTTCCACTTTTCATTCTTGTTGTAATCTTTTCACTTATTGAAGTGGTTCGCCATTCCATCATACGAAAAACATTCTTACGTCCTCCTGACGAGAAGATTCCTGCACGTGAGCAATGCGCCAACACTTACAACCAGTGAAATTATTCCTAGTGTTGTTGTTGTTTCCATCTTTGCCCAAAAGCTTTCAGGATGATGTTGTGTAATAAAAGAACTTACAATTGTGAAAGCATTCAATGAGAAATGCGCGAGTATTGAAAGCCGAAGTGATCCCGACCAATAGAACAAATAACCTAATGCAGCACCGAGGATAAATCTCCAGATAAATGCAGTCGGATCGAAATGTAGAAAACTAAAAAATCCAGCGGAGATCAAAATCGCGACATGATGTTTCTTCACCCAATTCATCATGAGCTGCTGTATTCCTACCCGAAAAAATATTTCCTCTACAAATGCAGGAATGAACGCATTCATAAGTAGACACAACAGCAACGCTCCTGCATCTGGCATTTGGAGAATCCAGTTGGTGTAGACCGTAGTTAGTTTCTCTTGCTCCAATATCAATGGATCAGAAAAGAGAGATTTGTTCCATGCATAAAGTAGATCAACAAAGAAAACAGAAATCAGAATGGAGAACGTGCCGAGAATGAGAGGAAGAACAGGCACTTTAATATGAAGTTTGAATGAATAAAATCGATCAGGACTAAGTGCATTGGCGAAAATTACCGAAGGCAATAAGAAGATCACTACTTCATAAACTGCATTACTCAGTTTTCCCAAATACGACGGTAAATTGTCTTCCGGTCCACCAGTCAGCCAATAAAGTCCTTCAATTTTCGTGAGGAGAATGAAAACCCCGGTACAAGCGAAATTCAATGCTATTAACAACCATATCTTCATGGAGGGCGACTGAAAAAGTCCTGGTTGTTGCGTTGGTTGATCGTTCTGCTCCACGGAGGCGCGATTTTGAGTAATTTTGTGCGGCAAAGTTAGGAGAATATTAACCGCATTAAAAAATTAACCGCAAGGACGCAAGGAGCGCCAGGTGATTAATCTCACAAATGAGAATATGTTCAGAATACCGTCTAGCACTATTATCGAATGACATACAACAATCATTGCGCCCCTTGCGTCTTTGCGGTTGAAGTAAATTCTTGAGTGTGGTAAAAATAGGAAACATAGAATTACCTGACTTCCCGCTTCTCCTCGCCCCGATGGAAGACGTGAGCGATCCTCCGTTTCGAAATTGCCAGCCTTCGACTCCGCTCAGTCTGACAAATCAAACATGGAGAAGATCATGGTGAAAATCGGAAACATAGAATTACCCGAGTTCCCGCTTCTCCTCGCCCCGATGGAAGACGTGAGCGATCCTCCGTTTCGTTACGTATGCAAGAAGTATGGCGCTGATTTGATGTACACCGAATTTATTTCTTCTGAAGGATTAATTCGCGATGCAATCAAAAGCAAAAAAAAGCTCGACATCTTCGATTACGAACGTCCTGTTGGAATTCAAATTTTTGGCGGCGATGAAGAAGCAATGGCGCTCTCCGCAAAAATTGTTGATGCTGTTCATCCCGATTTACTCGATATTAATTTTGGTTGCCCTGTGAAGAAAGTTGTTTGCAAAGGAGCGGGTGCAGCGGTACTAAAAGATGTGGACCTTATGGTTCGACTTACTTCCGCAGTTGTACGGTCGACGAATCTTCCCGTAACAGTGAAAACACGTTTGGGTTGGGATGAGAAGACGAAAAATATCGTTGAAGTCGCTGAACGTTTGCAGGATGTTGGCATCAAAGCGCTTTCCATTCACGGTCGTACGCGCATGCAGATGTATAAAGGAGATGCTGATTGGA
>CAZBYM010000655.1:0-1842 GCA_964495745.1 uncultured Chryseobacterium sp.
GCCACGGCATATGCAAACCTCATGAACAATCTCACTGGAGAGTTTCTTTTATCCGCAGGATTCAAAGAAGTTTTTCTGCGCACAGGTCCCGGCGATCCAACCTTGCCAAATCAGGATGCGCAGGTGTATCCATCGAAGGAAATTTTGCTGAATGAACTGGACTGGCAGCACAATAGACTGGTTGAATATCTAAAAAGCATGAATCCTTTAAAACTTGGTGAACCTTTCGAATGGAGATTTTCATCTTTCTTTCCAACTTACGGAAACCGGATCATGTTTCTGTGCGTGAATCACTATGCGATGCATTTGGGACAATTAGCGGCGTGGAGAAGAGCGATGGGGTATGATAGCGCGCTTGCGAAGTTGAAATAGTTCAAAGAGTTCGGTGTTTCAGGTTGCGAGTTGCCGTACTTTTGCACTATGTACTCATATTATATTATCTACAAACCCTTCGGTATTCTCAGCCAGTTTACGCCGGAAGGAAAGAAACTCGGTCTTGCCAGTTTTCTGAATTTGCCAAAAGATTGTTATCCGGTTGGAAGATTGGATGCCGACAGCGAAGGTTTGTTATTGATCACCAACGATAAAGCGCTAAACAATCAGCTGCTAGATCCGAAAGCGAAACATCCGCGCACTTATTATGTGCAGGTCGATGGAGATATTACAAAAGAAGCAATTGATAAATTAATCAAAGGAGTTCAGATCAAAGTTGAGGGAATCTCCTACTCTACTCTTCCGGCGAAAGCAGAAATAATTGAGGAACCGAAACTGCCGCCGAGAAATCCACCGGTTCGTTTTAGAAAAAGCATTCCTACCTCGTGGATTAAACTGACAATCATAGAGGGGAAAAATCGTCAGGTACGTCACATGACTGCAGCAGTTGGTTTTCCAACATTGCGTCTAGTTCGTGCGCAAATCGGCAAAATTGATATCGGCCCAATGCAATCAGGAGATTTGGTGGAGATGGAAAGAGGGGAATTGATGAATAAGTTGGGATTGCGATAAAACAGCCACTAAGGCGCAAAGACTCTAAGGTTACACAAAGTCCAACTTATTTCTTAGTGAAGCTTCGAGACTTGGAGGCTTTGTGGCAAGTATCTTAGCTCTTGACAGCAACAGGAAACATCTCCTTCAATTTCATCACCGTAAAATCGATTTCTTCTTTTGTATTGTATTTGCTGAAAGAGAATCGTACTGAAGGACGAGTCATGTCTGTTCCAATTGAGCGCAAAACGTGGGAACCAACATTGCTACCAGAAGAACATGCGCTTCCGGCAGAAGCAGCAATACCGTTTATATCAAGATTGAAGACAAGCATTTCTGCATTGTCGGTTGGAGGAAGACAAACGTTTAACACCGTATACAGCGAATTTCCTTTCGCGTCTCCATTGAATGAAACTCCAGGTAAACTTTTTTCAAGTTTATCGATCATGTATGATTTTAATCCCTGAATGTACTCGTGTTGCTTTTTCAAATCACGATAAGCAATCTCCATTGCTTTTGCGAGTCCGATAATTCCATACACGTTTTCTGTTCCGCCGCGCATGTTACGTTCCTGTGCGCCACCTACAATAAAAGGAGAAACATGAACGGAACTATTGATGTAAATAAATCCGATTCCTTTCGGGCCGTGAAATTTATGTGCAGCTCCATTTATAAAATGCACATGCGTATCTTTTAAATCAATGTCGTAATGTCCTACAGTTTGCACGGTATCAGAATGTAGAACTGCATCATACTTCTTGCAGATTTCGCCCGCAGCTTTCAGATTGAGCAAATTTCCGATTTCGTTATTTGCATGCATCAACGAAACGAATGATCGTTCGCTATTCTTCAATAATG
>CAZBYM010000656.1:0-1841 GCA_964495745.1 uncultured Chryseobacterium sp.
GCAACTGCAAGATCATCCTTCGCACCAACTTTAGCAGTGATCAAGTGATCGCAATGCGCTGTAGAAGGAACGGCAACTTTTTTTCTTCCCGCCTGCATGAACTGAAGCAAGGCCATTTGTGCCGTTGCATCCTGCATGGCTACGCGATCCGGATTAAAATCAACGTAATCTTTTCCACGAGTGAATGGTTGTGCAGGTAGAGCCTCACACAAGTGCGCATACAATATTTTTTCAGTTAGCGAAAGTGGACGTCCAGCGAGTTTGCGGGCAGCTTCAACTTTTGCAGGCAGCGTGCTATAAACACGCTTAATCATGTCAAGATCGAAAACCATAATAAGAGAATATGATATGTTTGAGAGTATGCATTGAGGAGTACAAATTTAATAATAAGACTGGAGACAGAAGACGAAAGGTGGGAGAATTTGTGCGACACTATCGCCTCCCGACTGTCGGCTCCCGTCTAAACAGTACCTTTATACTATGAATTCCCGTTCCCTCGAGAATATTAGGGTTGCTTTGTCTTCAATCAAAGGGCAAATGCTTCGGGCGATCCTTACAATTGTGATTATTGCACTGGGAATCGCTGCGCTAGTTGGAATTCTGGCGTCTATCGATGTGATCAAATCTTCGCTGAACAGCAATTTCAGTAGCATGGGCGCGAATACATTCACAATTCGCAATCGGGAAACAACAGTTCGTGTGGGTCGCGGAGGGAAACAGCCTCGGAAGCACAAATCCATTACGTATACTGAAGCTATGCAATTTGCGGACGAGTTTGATTACCCCGGAATCGTTTCAGTTTCTACGGTTGCATCTTTCGCAGCTACCATGAAATACAAATCGGAGAAAACGAATCCGAACATTCAGATTTTCGGAACAGATGAAAATTATTTAATGGTTTCAGGATACAATCTGGAAAAAGGGCGCAATTTTTCGCCAACCGAAGTGCGCGGAGGCGATCATGTGATTATTCTCGGAAAAGATCTTGTTTCAGAATTGTTTAAGAAAGAAGATCCGATTGGAAAAGAAATAAATGTTGGAGCTGGAAGATATCGCGTCATTGGCACTTTGGCATCAAAAGGAAGTTCTATGGGATTTGGTGGCGATAAAGTTGCGTTGTTGCCAATAGAAAACGTGCGCATTTATTTTTCACGTCCAGATATGACCTTCACGATCAATGTTCTTTCGGAAGATCCTTCACTCATGGATGGAACTATCGGTGAAGCCACAGGTCTTTTTCGCATCGTGCGTAAATTACAACCGAATGCTGATGATAATTTTGAAATCACAAAAAGTGACAGCATAGCAACTTCTCTAATTGATAATTTGCAATACGTCACGCTTGGTGCAACTCTCATTGGAATTATTACGCTACTTGGCGCAGCAATTGGACTGATGAATATTATGCTCGTTTCGGTTACAGAGCGCACGAAAGAAATCGGTATTCGAAAAGCTCTAGGTGCAACTAAGGCAGCAATCAGAAATCAGTTTTTAACGGAAGCAATCGTGATCTGTCAGATTGGTGGATTGTTAGGAATCCTAATTGCAATACTTCTCGGATTCGGAATTTCATTCACTATGGGTGGAGACTTCATGATTCCATGGCCATGGATTGGAATGGGCGTCGCCATTTGTTTTGTAGTCGGACTTATTTCCGGACTATACCCTGCGATTAAAGCTTCGAATCTTGACCCGATTGAGGCTTTACGTTACGAGTAAAACACAACAGTTCTTCCATTCGAATTCAAATTTTGGTCCATTGTGCCAATGAATCTTATATTTACCCTATGACATCACCCCTCATTGCTCTGATTGGAATTTCAAGTATTCCAATATTGATT
>CAZBYM010000657.1:0-1827 GCA_964495745.1 uncultured Chryseobacterium sp.
AGATAGGAGCGAAACTCAAAGTGAAAATGGTTTTGGGAACGAAACCTCCCAACGCAGGCTGATATGGAAATTCGGATGTTCATGCATCAATAGAATAATTCATGGAAGTTACATTTGATAGAAACAACAGATTAATTGCGATGGGAACAACCCTTATCTTCGCAGTATTGTTGTTTATTATTTTTCTTTTCATAAAATTCATCACGCCCATTCCACCGTTTGAAGAAAGCGCGCAAGGAGGATTAGAAGTGAATTTTGGTTTTGACGAAGCGGGAATGGGAGATAATAATTCAACCCAGCCCGTTGCGGACGACTCCAAAAAACAAAATGCAGCGAGCCAGCCGGAAAATAATTCGTCTTCTGAAATGCTTTCAAGCGATGAAGCAAGTAATGTAGTTGCTCCCGTTGTAAAAAATAAAAAACCCGATGTAAAAGAAACTCCTCCTCAGCCCGACCAGAATTTATTGAACGCGTTGAATAAGGTTCACAGTAATACAGGTTCAAATTCAGGAGATGGTAACACTAACACGCAGGGAAATCAGGGCGATCCAAACGGCACGCTCAATTCGAATGTGTACAGTGAATTTAAGGGTCCAGGAACAGGTGGAAGAATCAAAGGAAACGGAAGAAAAATGATTGGCGATGTTGCCATCTATGACGATTCTCAGGAAACAGGAATTGTGGCTGTGGAAATTCTTGTTGACAAATACGGAAAGATTATAAAAGCAGAATCGGTGCTCATTGGTTCAACCACTACCAGTTCTCTTCTCTGGAAAAAAGCGAAAGACGGTTTGCTGAATAAAGTGCTCTTTAATCAAAGCCCAACGGGAGAAGAAGCACGAGGAACAATTTATATCAATTTTACGGTGAGATAACGTCATTGCGAGCGAAGCGAAACAATCTCACAGAAAGTTACTTCTTCAAATCCTTCACATTCAATTGCAGATAGGTTTTCCCATCCCATTGCTGTTCGTTTATCTGATAACAAACATTGAAGAAATTTTTCTTTGCCACAAACTCATATTGATCTCCTAATCCAAATCCTATAGCCGGGAATTTTATCGTTTGCCCTTTTTGAATCAAATCCATCTTAAGATGATTGGAGCCGACAATATTTGCGTACCCTTTATCCGAAACATTTTCAGTCAGGAAAATAGGATTCATGTTTCCCGGTCCAAAAGGAGCGAATTGTTTTATGATGTTGAAGAAAGAAGGAGTGATGTCGCTGAAATTTAGCGCAGCGTCAATTTCAATTTCAGGGATCAGCATTTCATCGGTGATAGTGGAAGAAACTACTTCTTCGAATTTTTTCTTGAATGCTTCCACGTTTTCCTGTTTGAGCGTAAGTCCTGCCGCGAATTTATGCCCGCCAAACTGCTCAAGCAGATCACTGCAGGCGCTGAGCGCTTCGTACAAATCATAATCTTTCACCGAGCGGGCAGAACCCGATACAATTCCATAGGATTGAGTCAGCATCACAGTAGGGCGATAATAAGTTTCTGTGAGCCGTGATGCTACAATTCCAATCACGCCTTTGTGCCAGTTTGGATCAAACAGCACGGTGGATTTCCTCTGCTGAAGTGTTGGGCTTTCAGCAATCATGGCAAGCGCCTGCTGGGTGGTATAAATATCCAGGTCTCTTCGGTCAGAATTATTTTTGTTGAGGTAGTTTCCGGATTCGATCGCGTGTTCAGATGAGGACGAAATCAAAAGTTCTACCGCTTTCTTTCCGCTTTCCATTCTGCCGGCCGCGTTAATGCGCGGACCAATCACAAAAACAATGTCAGTGATGGTGAGTTCTTTTTTCATGTTCGTCAGTTCAAGCAT
>CAZBYM010000658.1:0-1820 GCA_964495745.1 uncultured Chryseobacterium sp.
AAAGAAACAATTTTTGTTTCTCGTAGTGGAAACGTCCATCATCTCCAAAGCGCTTTTTGCTTTCTGTTATTGTGAGGTAATAGTCGTTGCCCTTTGTTGCTTTCACATCAAAGAAATACGTACGCTTACCTGCCTTAACAGGTCTCGAAAAAATTTCGCCAGCATCTCCAAATCCCTGGCGCTCATCTTGTGTCATCGTGGTTTGTTTGGTGTATACTCAACAAAATTAGCAAAATACTTGAGATGACCAAAGAAATTGCAAGGAGATTCAGTCGACTTATCAGTTGAAGTAATTCAATGTAAATGCTTTGTGATCAACTGATTGACATCTAATTTGCAGATCAATCTCAATAACTTGTTCATTCAAAATCGGTTCGGCCTTCACTCGTCATAAATCGTAAATTTGAGCAAGCAAACCCTATGAAACACTTCCACTCATTTCTGATTTCAGGACTATTCCTATTTTCAAATCTTGCAGCACAAAACGTCTATCAGCAAACATTCGACCTTAATGCCGATGATGAATTCCTGTCTGTAGTACAAACTATCGATGGCGGCACGCTTGCGGGAGGATATTCAACCGGTGTTCCTTACGGCGGACTTGTAGTAAAAATGAATGCACAAGGAACTGTTCAATGGTCTAAAACTGTAGGTGGCACTCGAATTTCAGAAGTTGTTGAAAGCGCAAGTGGAATGTTCTATGTTGCCGGCGAGAATACAGTGAGTTCGAACACGAATTTTTATCTCGTCAAATTGAATGCTTCAGGAACTGTCGTTTGGGCGAGAACATTTGGGAAAACGAGTGAGCCTGATCAATTGTATTCCTTGGCGCTCACTTCCGATGGAGGCTGCATCTTATCTGGAAATGCAGACTCTACAGCGGGAAATGGTTTTCTTCCCGTTGGATATATTGTGAAGGTAGATTCATCCGGAAATCACCAATGGTCGCGATACATGTCCGGTGGAAACGGAGAAATTTTCTACGTAACGAAACCTGTAAGCAGCGGAGGTTATCTCTCTTGCGGTTATACTGGAAGTTTCGGATCTCCAGTTGGAACAGAAGCGTACATGGTTCGCTGGGACAATAATGGAAATGTAATGTGGACAAGCGTATTTGGACACAACAATCGTTTTGACCGGATTTACGATTTCGTAGAGAAGCCCAATGGCGGATTTTGGGTGACAGGGAAGGGTTTGTATACATCCACTACGGATAATCTGTTTATGGCCAGTCTGGATGCGTCTGGAGCGGTTCTCTGGCATAAGAATTACAGCATGTACGATGGAGCTTGGCGGTTGTTATTATTGAGCGACGGGAATCTTGCAATGTGCGGATACAACATCAACCTGAATCTTGGAATTTACAATCAGAGTTATGTGATCAAAACAGATACTACAGGGAATATTATTTGGTCAAAGCAATTTGGTGATCAGGGATCAATCGATGATAAGTTATGGTGTGCGCAAGAAACATCAGATGGTGGATTCTTGCTCTCAGGAAGCACATATGGTACAGGTGTTCAGCGCACATGTTGGATTGTACGGGCAGATAGCGCTGCAAACAGCGGATGTCGCGATTCTTCGCTTGCTGTAGTTATTACGAACTTAACAATAGCATCAACCAATGGAGGAACGATGTCTTTCGTTTCTTACAATGCAACGGCATCCGCAAGTCAATTCAATGCCAATATGACTACGCAATACTTTTGCGGAGGGCCAAATTCACTTGTAGAAGAAAATGTAACCGCGGTTAGTATTTATCCGCAGCCAGCGCGGGGTGAAATCACCATAGAAACCGGGTCAGAAATATTTGATCGTGT
>CAZBYM010000659.1:0-1817 GCA_964495745.1 uncultured Chryseobacterium sp.
GAATCAGACGGTTCGGATTTGACAGAGAAGACGAAACGAACACTCGACAGCCTTGGATCCGTGATGCGAGGCACAGAATACATTGTGGAATTGTACGGTCACGCAGACAGCGTCGGCAACTACGACTACAATTATCGTTTGGCGAATCAACGAATGCGCGCCATTTCGAATTATCTAAGAACTAAATGTTCAGCGAAAATAACATTCACGGAGAATAATTTGTCGGAAACGAATTACAAAATCTCAAAAGACGAAGAGAAGAATCTTGCGTATAATCGACGTGTAGATATTTTCTTTATTCCTCTCAATGCTGGAAAAGTTCAAATGACCGGAAAAAATCAGGGAAGTGTTGAAGCTCCACCTGCTTTATTTGGTCCTTGCGGGATTTGTAACAGTACTCCATCGGTAAAAACTTTCATGACGCGCGAAGAAACTGACAAAGCGAATATCTTATTGAAGACGACCGACGGAGATTCGCTCATCACAGATGGAATGATCATGCTCAATTACAATCCTTGTGGCGGTGTCACCAAAATGCCCGCAGTTACTTTCAAAATGTGTCCGGGTAAACCGGATCCGCGCATGAAACTTTGGGAAGCTGATACAGTAAAAGGGAAAATTATCTGGAAACCATCCAAAGATTCGTTGCAGTTTGATTACAAAACCGGTTGCTATACGTTCACGGGCAGGCCAGGCAAGATTTACAACATCGACAAGAGATTTGTGACGGGTCCACCTCCGCCAATTATTCCGGACACGTTCTGCAGAATTATTCCGCCCCGCGCTTTCGTATACGAACACTACTTTACGCGAGATCCGAAAAATCTGGTCAAGTACAAGTCAAAAACAGATTCAGTTGATATTGGTCGCCAGGAAACAATTCTTACGGCTTATGCTGTTGCCAAAAAGAACCAAGAATATTATTTGTTCAAGGGGAAAGTAGATTCCTTGCCTTTCACCGAATACAAAAAGAATAATAAAGTTGCTCGTTCCTATCAACTTTACGCCAACTATTATCAAAAACTGGAATACACAGACACTCTCGTCAAAATTCGCTGCGGCAAGAATGCAACTCCAGGACAATGTGGTTTTTACCTGGAGGAATACAAACAATTCATTCCATTCGACAGCACAGACGGTAAATACTACTATGGGAAAAAACCGGATGTTCCTTATGAATTTGCATACATGAAAGGCAAACGACTATTTGTATTGCGGAATCTAAAAGCCAAAGAAAAATATTCTGAAGAAAACAAAACGGCTCGCATTAAATTCAAGAAGCGCCACAGGAAAAAATTCAGATCAATTCAAAATTACAATGTGTCACCGATCTAAATTTTAGGAGAAGGAAGCGAGCGTAAGCTTTAATCCTTCTTCAGAATTAATTTCAGTTTCGTAACCTAAAGCGAGTTTAGCTTTCGAAACATCGGCACACGAATCTCGAATTTCACCTTTTCTGTCTTCCCGGTGAATGGCTTCAACGGAAGAACCGGAATGTTTTTTCAATGCTTTGAAAATATCAAGAACAGACGTTGATCCTCCCGCAGCAATATTGAAAACCTGTCCGCGGACTTTCTCTGATGGAGCAGTTAGCGCAAGCATGTTTGCTTTTACAACATTGCTCACGAATGTGAAATCACGTGACTGTAATCCATCACCGTTGATGTAAACCGGTTTGTTGTTGAGCAGACCGTCAATGAAAAGAGGAATCGCTGCGGCATAAGCACGTGTTGGATTTTGCGTTGGTCCTAAAATATTGAATTATCGAAAACCAAGAACGTCCATTCCGTAAAGATCAGCGAAAACGGGTGGGTACT
>CAZBYM010000660.1:0-1809 GCA_964495745.1 uncultured Chryseobacterium sp.
AGCTAATTCAAGGAAGAAGAACATGGTGAACAAATCAAGTGAGATGAAGAAACCATATGCACCCGCACTTAATAAGATCAGGAGAAGGAAAAATTCCTTCGTTTGAAATTCCACTTTCCACGAAACAAGAACTCCTGCAACCACAACGAGTGCAGTAAGCAAAATCATTGCAATGGAGATTCCATCAATACCAATATGATAATTGATTGCGAATGCCTTAAACCAAACGTGTTTTTCTTCGAACAGGAACGGAGCGCTGGTTTCAATCTTGCGTACAGCCAGATATTTGAAAAAGATAAATCCTGCCGCAGCCAGCTGAACAACCGACCCAATAAAGGCCGTCCATTTCACTTGCTCACCATTTCTGCAGAATATCAGAAACAATGCGGTGAGAAAAGGAATAATGATCAGTATTGATAAACTCATACTCTATTCGTGTTCATTCGTTCAGGTCCAGAGAAATACAAACAGCAAAATGAATCCCAGCAATCCGCTGAAGAAATAAATTGCATACGATTGTACTTTTCCGCTTTGCATTTGTTTTAAGGTATCCGAGAAATTTTCTGAAACTGTAGCTGTTAGATTAATAAATCCATCCACTACATTCTTGTCGAACCAGGCAGCTATCGCTCCGAACATTCCGAAAATAACTTTTTTGGTAATGAAAAGGTAAATCTCATCGATGTAGAACTTGTTGTA
Source organism: uncultured Chryseobacterium sp. (assembly GCA_964495745.1). Lineage (GTDB taxonomy): Bacteria > Bacteroidota > Bacteroidia > Palsa-965 > Palsa-965. The sequence goes on from CAZBYM010000660.1 coordinate 700, forward strand.
AGCTCCTTTGTATATTCCCTTTGCTCCATCAGCAATCCTTTGTGGCAATGCACTTACATTACGATAAAATGCCGCAGCCAAAAGAATTGCTCCAATCGCTAATGATACAGGAAGTATCGCAGCCGTCAAGTGAAACTCGGAATGCAGCGCAACACCATCGCTTGTTACGAATTCTCCAAACGGAATAAATCCTGTTCCTATCGACAACAATGCAAGAATAATCAATGGAATTTTCATTGACCAAGGCGCTTCTCCGTGCGAATGATCGTCATGATGATCCTGCGAATGCTGAGGCTTGAATTCCTTATTCCAAAAAATACTAAAGTACAAACGGAACATGTAGAATGCTGTCAATCCTGCAGTCGCAATTGCACACCAGTAAATCATTGGATTGCTATTGTGCGCAGCAGTTAGAATCTCTTCTTTACTAAAGAATCCAGCGAATGGCGGAATTCCGGAAATAGCAAGACAGGCTATCAGGAAAACTATATGGGTCACAGGCATAAGTTTTCTCAAACCGCCCATATCCTTCATGTCATTGCTGTGCACGTAGTGAATTACTGCTCCCGCACCAAGGAACAATAATGCTTTGAACATTGCATGTGTGAACAAGTGGAAAAATGATGCTGTGAATCCAAGTCCATCTTCTCCACCGTAACCTGCAACTCCAAGCGCAAACATCATGTATCCGATTTGCGACATCGTTGAATATGCGAGCACTCGCTTAATATCTGTTTGTGTACATGCAATTACTGCTGCGAACATCGACGAGAAAATTCCAACGTACGCGACAAGGTCAAGCGCGACAGGACACGACATTGCGAATACAGGAAACATCCGTGCAACGAGATAAACTCCAGCAACGACCATTGTAGCGGCATGAATCAAAGCCGAAACAGGAGTTGGTCCTTCCATTGCATCAGGAAGCCAGATGTGCAGCGGGAACATGGCAGATTTTCCTGCTCCACCAATGAAGACAAGAACAAGTCCCCATGTCAGTGCTGAAATTCCAATGAAACCGGCAGAAGCAATTGCAGTTAAATGTTCACCGGGAACAGTGAGTCGCTCGATCATTGTGTCAAAATCAAATGTCCCCGTATAATACGAGAG
>CAZBYM010000661.1:0-1807 GCA_964495745.1 uncultured Chryseobacterium sp.
CCCGCAGTTTCAATATTTCCATTAGGGAAAAAGGTAATCCATGCCCCCATTTTCTTTTCCTTGCCGGAAAGAGAATCTGTTCTGAAAAAGCCATGCTCTTTGAGTTTTCCGTCCGGATAATAGAACGTATGCATTTGCATTCCGCGAAATTGGCGGAAAGGATACGATTCATCAGCAACAATTTTATCATGATCATCTTTCACAAACACGCGACTCACTTCGCCGTTCAAATCCCAATCAATAATTTCAAATTTTGTATGTGATTGGCGGTAACTTGATTCAAATTGTAGCTGGATAAATTTCTTCTTCGAACCATCCGGATAATAATTCCAGCTCCAGTTGTAATAATTGGCACTGCAAACGGTATCGAATTTCTTGTGACCATCAGGATAAAATTCGTACCGTGCAGTAAGTGATGTCCCGTTTTTGTGCGTAATACTTGCCACATGTCCGTTGTTGTAAAAGGAATAATCGATCGTTGAGTTGTATTGCGTTTTGATTCTTGCAAAATCAAGTTTTCCGTTAGGAAACCACGCGAGTGAGTCGTACGTCGACGCGTACGAAAAGTTTACGCAAAGCAGTAAAACAAAAATATGCCGGGCCTTACTCACGATATTCAATTTCCATGGTGTGTTTCTCCTCAAACGCCCAATCAAAAGCAACTATCAAACTCCATTCACTTTTTTCTACACGCGTAATTCTTTGTTTGCTATCAAAGTATATTTTCGTTGCATCGGATTCACGAAAACTGGAATAATGGCTCGTGCTGTCTTTGGGATAAACATGCCGTTCCAATACATTGAGCCAATACGTTGAGTCCGGGTTTACGTAGTGCACACGATACTCCTGATAAACATGAAAAAATGTATCTGCAACAACTTCGTACCGATCGTGAATTGAAATTGTATCGCCTTCATAACTCCATTTCTCAATAGCCGGTGGACGACCGCCCCACGAAAAATAATATTCTGTCATACGACGTAGCGAATCATGCTTCATTCGGCAGTACGACGCGTATAAACTGTCTTCAGGATTCGTTTTGTGTGCGATGATTGTGTAACCTGCTGAGTCGATCGTCTGCATGTAAACATATTCAATGGCTTTACCTGTTTTCGGATTGTAATCCATGATGTTATTTTTCCTGATCACATGTATCGATTTCTTCCAATTCGTTTTTTGAAGAAAGACTGAATCATTAATGAAGCGAATAACAATTCTATTCTTGCTTCCCTTGTCACCATCCAAGCTGAATGTACGAAGGTGAAACACGATTGATTGTTTGGACGATCTGTCCGAAGTCAGAATTACGCGCTCGATTTCTCTGTAAAAAATGGCAACATCCTCATCGAATTGCGCCAGTACTGTTGTTGTCTGGGAGGCGAACAGGAATAGCAATATTATGTTTCGCAAGGAGTTCATCGCCTAAAGTTAGGGAATTGAGGAGTGACTTTAGACTTGTCTGGGGGCAAACTGCTTCTTGAGGAATACGAAAATTCTACTAGGAGTCACGGCGCAATTTATATTTCACAGAAAGTTTCTGTTAAACACGAAGAATTTGCAGCATGCAAATTTACACGCTCCGCCGCGGGCTCGTGGGCTTAGAATTTCATTATTTGAATTGTTGCGCCGTGACGCCGTGTAAAAAAATTCACGGCAGCTGTAGTAAACACCTGTCTTCACGCTAGTCCAACATTCCCGTATGCGTCCTGAACAACTTCACCGCAATCGCCAGCAAAATAATTCCGAAAACTTTTCGCAGAATCGCAATACCACCAATTCCCAACAGTTTTTCCAAACGGGAAATGTT
>CAZBYM010000662.1:0-1800 GCA_964495745.1 uncultured Chryseobacterium sp.
GCGTTCCGCCGCCGACGTGATAAATTATAGAATCTGCGCAGTACATAATTTTTCTTCCACGGTTTCGTAGACGCCAGCACAAATCGATTTCCTCCATGTGTGCGAAAAAATCTGCATCTAATCCGCTTACAAGTTCCCAATCCGTTTTTCGAATAACCAGACAAGCTCCAGTGGCCCATGCAACTTCACACGAATCATTGTATTGCCCGTTGTCTTTCTCATACGAATCGAACATTCTTCCTCGACAAAATGGATATCCCCATTTGTCAATGAAACCACCAGCAGCACCGGCATATTCGAATTCATCTTTCTGATGGAACGCACGAATTTTTGGTTGACAAGCAGCTACGGATTTATTCTCATCGAGTAATTTCACGATCGGTTCAAGCCAACCTGCTGTCACTTCTATATCTGAATTCAGAAGCACATAATATTCAGAATCAACTTGAGCTAAAGCGTCATTGTATCCTTTCGCGAATCCACCATTCTCTTTGTTCTGAATAATCCGGATGTTGGGATGATTCAGCTTCAACCATTGAACCGAATCATCTGTAGAGGCGTTGTCTGCAACTACTATTTCAGCAAACTCAGGCGAGTGCGCAATTACTTGGGGAAGGAATTGCTGCAGGAATGTTTTTCCATTCCAGTTGAGTATGACGATTGCTACGCGAGACATGTCACAATGATACAAAAACGTATTGTCACGACCATTGTCGCAACACAACGTTTAGTGATCTGTTCACATATCTTGTTAATGTGGATTGTCGAAAACGTCTTCGGAATGCCCACCAAACTGATTTGGAGCATCCCCGTTATCGAGATTCGGATTCGCGTTATCGCGCTTGTTCAATCGTACTTTCCAGCGATCATCGCGAGTTTCTCCACGGGCATCTGAGTGAATGAGTTGGAAGTTGTTTGTAACGAGATCGAAATTCGCAAATACAAACTTCTTATTGCTTTGAGTGATGTTCTGTGGCGCATTGAGTCCTTCGTCGGTAGCACTGCCGCGAATCGTGTAGTACTGCCAGATTTCATATGGATATGAACTTGGCTCATTCAGCATAGGAATAATCTGATCTGGAGGACCGTATTGTAAGTAAACACGTCCGCGATCAGTATCATATCCTTTCATGATTTGTGTTCCGTAATTCGCATTCACTTTTTGAACTTCAGCGTTGTATTTGATCCAGGCTCCCTCAGGATTCAGTTCATTACGCGATAACCAAAAATTGTATAAGTATTGCTGCATTAGCTTTACATCACCAGCAGTGATTCTGCTTTCCGCGAACTCTTTTTCATTTTCAGTACTGATCGGGCGCAGGCAGCGAATGCAATCTTTAAGTGAATCAAGATTTGTAATGCGACTTGCGAATGTATTCGTGACATCAATTGCTGCAATATCCTCGAGTTTAATTTGGACTCCAGGATTGAATCTCTCGAAAGTATTCGCTCGCATGCTTTTCAATTGATTAGCAGAATTTCGAACTTCTACTACAAGATTATATTTGCCGGAAGGAAGACTGCTGATGTTGAAGGAATATAAAACGGAATTAATAGGAGACGCCGTCATTTTCTGGAAAGCGTTGTAATCTGCCATCTTTACTTTTGTATCTGCATTTTCGATGTAATACAAAACCAGAAACTTTTCATCTTTCGCCAGCACTTTACCTGTATTGTAAATCTCAGCGTAGAAAGAAAGTTCGGCCATATTTCCAGGATAGAAACTGGCGACATAAGGAACAAGATCGTATCCGCTTTTGGTCAGCACATTTTGAGTGTTGGATTTTGTATAACTCTCCA
>CAZBYM010000663.1:0-1798 GCA_964495745.1 uncultured Chryseobacterium sp.
TACCGTAGCCGGCTTGTCGATGTATGATGGAGTTGAAGTTCGCTCGTGGACCGAGAAAGATGGATTATCGTACAATGGTCTTGGCGCAATTTGCAGTGATGGAAATACTGTTTACGCCGGAGCGCTCGATGGTTCGATCAATATTATTCGGAATGAGCAAATATCTGTGTTGCATCCTCCGGATTCGATGCAGGTCGGAGAAATCATCAGCATGTTGTATACACGCGATGGATCAGTTTGGCTTGGAACAGTTGCTAATGGTTTGTTCCGACTAATCAATAATAAATATGAACAGATTAATGCAGGAAATGTACTGCGCAGAAATCCGATCTGGTCGTTGTATGAAGACACAGAAGGCGTGATTTGGCTTGGTACGTCGAAAGGATTACTGCGGCTTGAAGAAGGAAGCGCTGTTCGTCCTGCCACAACGGATGATCGTAGGACAAGCGAGATGATCGTGTATGATGTCACGGGAGATGAAACGTATATTTTTATTGCAACTCAGAAGAATGCGATTTGGAGGTACCACCGTAAGAATGGGACATATGAAGTTTTTGACAGGAAGGAAGGCTTGTCAAGCATCTACACTGAAGGCATTCTTTGGGCTAACCGGAATTCAATGTACGTGATGACCATGATGGGACTTGATAAGGTTTCATTTGTCAACGATACTAATCAGGTTCGGCACTTTTGGTACAGTGATGGAATTGGTACGGAAAATTTTTCACCTGGTGCCGCGTTGTTGGGTAAGGAAGGAAACCTTTGGTTTGGCAGCTCAGATGGTGTGATTATTTATTCTCCCTTAGGTGAGCGAAGTAAAATGAATGCACCGGCAGTAGAAGTAAAAAAAGTCTGGTTATTCAACTCGGAGACTGATTGGAAAATTTACGCAGATAGTATACTACTCGAAGGAATTCCTCATGCGCCAATTTTGCCGTATGACAAAAACAGTATCACTTTTTACCTTGCGGGAATTCAATTCGGGACCGGTTCAAACGTTACGTTTCAATACCAACTTTCAGGACTTTCAGAAAAGTGGAATGAGTTGACAAATGCAAGTACTGTGAGTTTTTCAAATCTCCCGCCTGGTAAATACGTGTTCAACGTTAAGGCGAAGAACAGCAATAATCTCTGGAGTACCACCACTTCATTTCATTTTACAATTGAGCCTCCATTCTGGCGTACGTGGTGGTTTTTTATGATTGTGCTCGTTGCTCTGACCTCGTTGTGCCTGATCATGCTTACCACGTATCGAAATTTTAAGGCAGAATTCGTCAGGACACATCGTTCATTCTACGATCACCATTTAACAACCTCCCGACTTGTTTTGTTATTCGGTGGTGTAATTTATCCGGCGTCCGGAGTTTTATGCCGCTTGTTCTTGCCGGAATTGCAAACAGATGGAATCGGTCAATTAATTATCGGTGCATTAATGCTGGTGGCTGGTTTCGGAACTTATCTCAATGATTGGTTTCGCAAGTATTCTTCGACAATTGCATATGTCGGATTCAGCGCATTAACGATTCACGTTTTCTACTTGAATTACATCAATAATCTAAATCCGGTTCTGGTAGTAACATTGATGATTGTGATGGCGGCTTCAGGTATGTTGCTTGATCACATTCGTGCAGTGGTGGCGTATAGCATTGCGATATTAACGGCAACAGGTCTACTTATGTTCCTCGCTGGCGAGCAAACAGGATACAATGTCTGGCTTCTATTGCTTGGCGTAGTGATTTCACTCATCATCACTTTTGTGACGGTTGTGTCGCGCTTGAACATTTTCAATCGTCTGATT
>CAZBYM010000664.1:0-1777 GCA_964495745.1 uncultured Chryseobacterium sp.
GTTCGCTACCAAGTTTTGGGCAGGATCACGATCATTTGGATTCATTAAGACAGGAGCTGGCGGTTGTAAAATCTCCTGCTGAGAAAGGACGAATTCTTCACGACATTTCTTCGGCATTTGTAGAACGCCAACCGGATTCCGCATTGGTTTACGCTGACGAATTATTAGCAGTTGGATTGGAGATAAAAGATACTCTTCTTATTATTCGCGGATATCTTCAATTAGGAATTGCAAATGACAATCTTGGCAATATGACTAAGGCATTTGATGCCAACAGTAAAGCGCTTGAACTCGCCATACTTGCTCACCGTGAAAATTTAATGGCCGATTGTTATTCCAACATCGGATTACTTTATACCCGTCAGAAAGATGGTGGTGCCAAGTCGTTAGAGTATTATAGAAAAGCACTTGCCATTCGAGAGCGACTCCAACATCCTGCGGTAAATCAAGAGTATCTCAATATTGCAAACTATTACATGAGCACCAATAATAATGACAGTGCAGTTTATTATTGTGAAAAGTCTCTTGAGTATACTAATGCGGAAAGTAATCCTATTAGTACAGCATATATCTACAATGCGCTGGGCACGATTTATTTTATGGCAAATGATTTTACCAAAAGCATTCTTTATTTTGAGAAAGGAAAAGTGATTAAGGAAAAACTTGATGATAAGAGAGGTTTGGTTTCTGCTTATGCAAATATCGGAGAGGCGTATGCCGCAATAGGTCAGTATGACGTTGCGATTGAAAATTTGAACGTCGCAGCAGCAATTGCTAACGGTATCAAGAATAAGTTTCTGATGAGGGAAGTGTATTTTACGCTTTCAAGTGTTTATGCGAAAAAAGGAGACTATCAAAATGCATATAAAACATTTCAGTTGCACACTGCCTATCGCGATTCAGTTTTTGGCGAACAGAAATCTCGTGATATTCTGGACATTCAAACGAAGTATGAAACGGAGCGAAAGAACAGCGAGAATGAATTACTAAAACAAAACAATGACATCCAGGCGGAGAGTATCAGGCGTAAAGACTTGTTGACGTATGTCATTGGTGGTTTTCTATTTCTCGCGTTGATTGGCGCGTTCTTTATTTTCCGCGCATATGCGCAGAAGAAAAAGGCCAATCTGGAAATTTCGCGGCAAAAAGTTGAGCTTGAAGTGAAGAACAAAGAAGTCTTTGACTCAATTACATATGCTAAACGAATACAATACACTTTGCTTGCACATGAAGATCTTTTGAAGAAACATCTTGCTGAATATTTTGTTTTGTTTCGGCCAAAGGATATTGTTAGCGGAGATTTTTATTGGGCAACAGAAAAGGATGACAGTTTCTATTTGGCTATTTGTGATTCAACGGGGCATGGCGTACCTGGCGCGTTCATGAGTTTGCTGAATACATCTTTTCTCAATGAGGCAATTACTGAAAAACATATTGTTTCCCCTGAAAAAATTCTGAATTATGTGCGCGATCGACTCGTTAATAGTGTCTCAAAAGATGGTGGGCAGGATGGTATGGACGGAACATTGATCCGCTTCCATAAGGCGCAAGGTGCCAGTAGAATTACTTATGCGGCGGCGAACAATAATCCGGTTATTGTTCGGAACGGATTATTAACAAAATTGGAGGCGGATAAAATGCCAATCGGACTCGGCAATGAAACAAAGGATTTCACCTTGCATTCTGTCGCGGTTGAAAAAGGCGACATGATTTATTTCTTCACTGACGGGTATGCAGACCAGTTTGGGGGTCCGAAGGGAAAGAAGTTTAAATACAA
>CAZBYM010000665.1:0-1775 GCA_964495745.1 uncultured Chryseobacterium sp.
GGTTAATATGACTGACGAAGAAGTTGAAAAAATGAAAAAAGATCTTAAGAGAGCGTGGTCAAATTGGAAATTGCCAAGAGGAAATAGAATAACGTAGTTTATACCTGACTTCGCTACTTAGATGAGCATAAGGAAGGTCACGTAGATCATACATTGGTGATGTGATGAAAAACGTGACCTTCTCATTAGGTAGTGTAGCGATAATTGATAAAACTGAGGATTCATTCAAATTCTTCGATTTTCTGTTTGATGGACTGTCTGGACGAGTAAAAGAATTCAAAGAATTTGCAAAGCTTTTTGTGTACAACAGGCTCACGGACTGTGTTTCTGTAAGCCGCTTGCCTGAAGTGTATCCACAGGAATTGTTTGAACAACTCGGGTTTACGAAGAAACCGAGCGAGCGTTCGCTCTACCGGAATATGGAGCGCATCGGAGACAAGCATGCCCTTTTCATCGAACGCTATCAGCAATTGCTCAGAGAACATAAACTCATAACAGAGGAGCAATTCATAGATTTCTCATCGAGTTATTTCGAAGGTAAGAAAGCAGAGCTTGGAAAGCTCGGCTACTCGCGCGATCACGAGCCTGGCAAGAAGCAGATCACGTTTGGCATCGCTACGGGAATCAACTCTGTGCCTACGGCACTGACAATCCAGAAGGGAAACGTGCAGGACAAGAAGCACATGAAAGTCATGCTTCGCATGACTTCGAAGGTGCTGCCGCAAGGCAGCATGCTGATCTTCGACTGCGGAGGGAACACGAGGAAGAACAAGGCAAAGATCAGGAAACTCGGGTTCAACTACCTGACGCTGAAAGCGAAGCACCGCAGGAGCTACGGGCAGTACATCAAGCTTTTCAACGACGGCCGGAAAGAAACAATGAAAATCGGCGACATAGAGTACAAATGCGTGAAAGTCGCCGAAGAGGGCGAAACAAAATACGTGTTTTTCTCCGAGAAGCTCAAGAATGACCAGTTGCGCAAGCGAGAGAAGAAATTCAAAAAAGAGCTCAATGCGAACGACAGAAAATTGAACAAAGTCCTCAAGGGCAAGCCTTTGGCAAGGTACATTTCGAAGGCAGGGCACATCATTGCCAAAGGCGTTTTGCAGAAAACGTTTGACCTGCAAAATCCGTACATCACGGAACTTGAAGGGTTTTTCGTTCTCGAGTGCTCTGTTGACGCGGAGCCTGAGAAGATTCTCAGACTCTACAAAAACAGGGACAAGGCAGAGAAGCTAATTCGGGACATGAAGGAAGGAACAGAGCTCAGACCGATTCGCCACTGGAGCACGAAAGCGATCATAGGCTGCCTGACAATAGTTTTCCTCGCAAATTGCATAACAAATTTGACACTTATTCTTGCGAAGAATCCCCTCGTAAAGAACGTAAAGTTACTCAAAAAATATCTGAACAATTTGACACTTACTGTCGTGTACCCTCCGAATGCGTTCAAATTCAAGATTTTGTCGAATGTTTCTGATGAAATCAAGTCGATTTTGGGTGATTTTGTGCTTAGATACGAGGATAAATCACTGAAACTGAGATGGTAGAATCAAAGTGGCGAGATGTGAATAGTTGCAGAATTAGGCTTGGGAAGTGGCGAAGTTAAGTATAAAGCTTTTTCAGCAAGATTTTCTCTATCTCCTTATTGTCTTTGACTTCCATAAGATCACAAATAGCTATTGTATAATTATTATACATTAAATGCATAATTATTTAAATATATCTACGCAAGTAAAGATAGGTGAAAAAGATGGAAGCAAAAAACTCCATAT
>CAZBYM010000666.1:0-1774 GCA_964495745.1 uncultured Chryseobacterium sp.
TATTAAATTATTTTACTTCAACATTCATCTGAACTGCTTCGAGCGTGGAGTTGTTGCTATAATCGAGGATGGCGGCAAGTGAGTATTTGCCTGCGGGAACATTTTCGGGCATGGTGAGTGAAATGATTTTTGTGGCTCCGGGCAGCACATTTATTAGTATTGGTTTTTCTTTTATTTCTATTGCTGTTTCAAGATTAGAAAACACAAGATAAATTTTTCCTTCTATCACTTTGTCGCCTGTATTTGATACGTTTGCCTGAAAAGTGCGGACTGTATCGTTTGCCTGAGTAATTTCTTTCAGATCGCTTATCGCGCCTTTCCAATTGGTATTTGATTTTGGAGATTGTATTACTTTCACTCCTATGCGCGGTTTTACTTTCACGCCCGACTTCACTTGCTTGTCGGCAGCCAATGAAGTTTGTTCTTCTGTTGCGCTTACGAAAATCATGCAACAGCGTGTTTCAGAATGGCCGGGCGGGGTTTGCATCACCACTTTTATTTCTTTTACTTCATTTGGATTTAAATCAAAGAAAGACGGATTTAGGGTGAGCCAATCTTCGCAGGATTTATTTTCGATAACTTTTTTCTTTTTACCTGCGCTGTCTGCGGGTATATCTGCAATCAAAAGATTGAATTGCTGCTTTTGATTAGCATGGTTGCGTACATAAAGAATTTTGGTCTGGATTTGTCCCGGTTCGCAATCGTATAGCATTTTTACAGGCGCCACTTCAAAATCCTGAGAATAGGACGGCAAAAGCGAGAAAACAGAAGGCAGAAGGCAGAACGTTATAATTAAGAAAGAATTACGCATAACTTGAGAGTTAATCGTTAATCGTTATTTGTTAATCGGAACAGCCACTTGAAATTACGATTAACAATTAACAATTAACTTTTTTCTGTTGGCAAATGTAATTATTTTTCGGTTTTACGTAACCTTTATTGTTTGCCTGCGTAAGAATAAGAAAATAATCCTTAATGTCATGGCACTTTATTACGATTCCTCCTAGAAAGTTATTTTTAATGAATAAGCACGTATATGTGATTTTATATTACATTTGTATATATCTACCATAAACAAAACAAAATTTTTAACCCAAAGATCTATGAAAAAAACAATCTTCGCATCAGCCATAGCGCTGATAATTTCCGGTTCTGCCATGGCACAGCCGGTATCTGACCGATCGGTTATTCCTCTCGGTGTCACTCTTGTTCAAATACTGCGCATTCATGTGGTTAATGGCGGTAACATTGAATTCGTTTTTAACGACATCAATGATTTCAAGAACGGAATTTCAAACGCACAAGGTAATGGCTTCTATGATTCTGATGTTACCATTGCTTCTTCCACACGATGGACATTAGACATGGGCTCAGAAGATGCGACCCTCTTTGGCACTGATAATCCCGCGCTAACACTCGCATTAAGTAATGTGGGATTCACCTGCGACTGGGGTACTATTGCCGCTCTTAACACTTGCTGCGGTGTACTTCTTGATGTGAACAATACAGGCGCTTACACAAACAACATTACACCTGGGGGCGCTCCAAACATCGCCAATGGATTGCTTCAATACTTAGGTGTTGGTTCACGGGTTCTATTTACAACTGGCGCTGCCGGAAATGCCGGAGACATACTGGACAATAACTTCACGATCAACTGGGAGTGCGGAACCCAAATCGGTGGTGGAACAAGCCCGATGAACGGTGCTTCTTTGCTCAACCAGACTGTGTTGCCTGACAGGTATGTAACCAATGTTTTTCTTGAACTGACATC
>CAZBYM010000667.1:0-1749 GCA_964495745.1 uncultured Chryseobacterium sp.
AGTATCTCGTGAAAGTGTTACATGACAAATACAAACTGGCAACATTAAGCAGAGGTTATGGAAGGAAAACATCCGGTTTTTTGATTGCGAAAGAGGGCATGACCACTGAAGATATTGGTGATGAACCGAAACAATTCCGTCATCGTTTCCCTGAAGATGTGCCTGTGGCGGTTGATGGAAACAGAGTTCGTGGAGTGAAAAAATTGCTCAATGAATATCACGACCGCGAAGTAATTATTCTTGACGATGCATTTCAACATCGACGGATAAAACCAGGGTTGCAAATCCTGTTAACCGATTATGCAGACATGTTTTATCAGGATTATATGATGCCAACCGGAAACTTGCGGGAGATGAAATCAGGAAGCCGAAGGGCAGACATTATTGTCGTGACAAAAACTCCTGAGATGTTTTCTCCATTGGAGAGAAAGCGAATCATGAAAGAGATCAGACCGGAAGCATATCAGAAAGTTTTTTTTACAACGATACGTTACGGCAACATGCAGGCTTTGCGTGGCAATTCGATCGATTCTAATCTTCCTGAACAGATCAATCAATTACAAGAATATTCTGTGTTTCTTATGACGGGAATTGCGAACGCACATTCACTGGAATATCATTTGAAGGACAAAGTCAAAGAATTAATTCTTTACAAATTTCGTGATCACCATGAATTTTCTCCCGCCGATCTATTACGTTTGCAGGACTTGTTTAATGCGAATCCGAATTCCAAAAAAATAGTACTTACAACGGAGAAAGATGCAATGAGGTTGGAGAAACCGGGATTGAAAGAATACATCGGAACTTTGCCCATGTGTTATGTTCCAATCGAAGTTGCATTTCATGATCAGGACGCAGAAGAATTTAACTCTCAAATATTTCAATATGTACGATCGTACGCTGTCAACCGCAAAATTTCTTAAAGAGAAAACGAATGGATTTACTCCTGAAACGGGAATAATTCTTGGAACAGGTCTTGGCGGACTTGTGAATGAAATACAGGCGGAGTTTGTGATTCCATATGAAACAATTCCTGATTTCCCTGTGTCAACAGTGGAAGGGCATTCCGGCAAACTTATTTTCGGGTTGCTTGGTGGAAAAAAAGTTGTTGCTATGCAAGGACGTTTTCATTTCTATGAAGGATATGATTTGCAGCAAGTGACTTTTCCGGTTCGCGTAATGAAAATGCTTGGCATTGCACGGTTGTTTGTTTCGAATGCTTCCGGTGGTGTAAATCCATCTTTTGAAATTGGAGATCTGATGATTCTTACGGATCACATCAATTTATTCCCATCGAATCCGCTCATTGGACCGAACGACAAAAGATTTGGTCCGCGTTTTCCGGATATGAGCGAAGCGTATGATAAATCGCTCATTGCATTAGCAGACAAAGTTGCAGCTTCACTTGGTTTCGCTACCGTAAAAGGAATTTATGCGGGATTAAGTGGGCCAACTTTTGAAACGCCCGCGGAGTATGTTTACGTCCGTGCGATTGGAGCAGATGCGGTTGGAATGAGTACAGTTCCTGAAGTTATCGTTGCCAAACATGCCGGATTAAATGTATTTGGAATGAGCATTGTAACAGACCTTGGCGTAGAAGGAAAAGTTTTCAATGTAACACACGAGGAAGTTCAGCAGGTGGCTAATCAGCAAGAGCCGAAAATGACCTTGATCATGAAAGAATTAGTGGCAAGACTTTAAGCCTTTTTATTTCCCGACTGTTTCATGTAGTAATAGATAACGGCGATC
>CAZBYM010000668.1:0-1425 GCA_964495745.1 uncultured Chryseobacterium sp.
TTTCATAGACTGAATTGAATTTGTATCAATATAACATTTGTTTTAATATAAACACCTGCTTGTTCGATAATCGCTGATAATCCGTTGTTGAGCTGTCATTTCTTAATGACTATTAAACATAAATTTGTCCTATATCTGTATTAGAGATGAAAAGTCCATTAGGAAAATTAGTGATCATTGGAGGTTCGGTTGACAGAGGAAGTTTCTCTGAAAGTCCGGCAGATTTACAACGAAGTCTGAAGTTTTTTGAGAAAGGAATCCTCAAAAGAATAACGACAGAATCAGCAAGAGGAAATCTTTCCAGAATTGAGATCATAACTACGGCATCGAGTATTCCGGAAGAAGTTGGAGGCGAATATGTGAAAGCGTTTGCTCAGCTGGATGTTCTCGACATTGGAATTCTCAATATCAAATCCCGTGAAGAAGCGAACGATGAAGGTAATATCGAACGATTACGTGTTGCTGATGTTGTTATGTTCACTGGCGGCGATCAACTTCGATTGACTTCCATTTTCGGTGGAACAGCTTTTCACCATTTGCTTTTGGATAAGTACGAGAATGAAAATTTTATCATGGCAGGAACATCTGCAGGCGCAGCAGCAAGTTCTAATAACATGATTTATCAGGGAAGCAGTCACGAAGCATTGTTGAAAGGCGAGGTGAAAATTACTGGTGGACTCGGATTTATCAATAACGTAATAGTTGATACGCATTTTGTGCAACGAGGACGAATAGGAAGATTACTTTATGCTTGCGCCAGCAATCCAATAAATCTCGGTGTAGGATTAGGGGAAGACACAGGTCTGCTTATTACGAATGGAACAGATATGGAAGCTATTGGTTCCGGACTTGTGATGCTTGTTGATGCAACGCACATGCGCGACACGAATATGACTGATGTAGACATGGGAGAACCCGTCTCAATTGAACATCTGATTGTTCATGTGATGACATTGGGTGATCACTTTGAGCTAAAATCAAAGAAGCTGACGATTCACAAGGAGAAAGTGAAAGTTGAGTGACCTCGATACGCCCAGACGCACCTTTCAACGCTGCTACTCGGTCTGACAAACTCTAAAAACAAAACTTATTCATGATTTCTTTGTCAGACCGAGTAACGGCGAAGGAATGTGTGCAGGGTGTACCGAGGGTTGACGGAGGCCTTATTTGTAAATCCCAATAAAAACTTCTTCACCAGCGGTAACTTTCGCGCGATACATTCCTTCAGAGTTGAATGGCAATTCGATGTTTCCTTTGGCATCAAGCGCGATAAGTCCACCTTCACCGCCAAACTTCACAAGCTTCTCCATTACCACAAGATCGCAAGCTTGTTTGAGAGAAAGTCCTTTGTATTCTATCATACAGGAAATATCATAAGCCACGACAGCACGAATGAAAAATTCTCCATGGCCAGTGCAACTGATT
>CAZBYM010000668.1:1435-1748 GCA_964495745.1 uncultured Chryseobacterium sp.
ACTGATTGCGCACGTGTTGTTATTCGCGTAAGTTCCTGCACCCGGGATAGGACTATCACCAACACGACCGAATTTTTTGTTGGTCATACCGCCAGTGCTAGTTCCCGCTGCAAGATTTCCGTGAACATCAAGTGCAACCGCACCAACAGTTCCGAATTTTTTATCGTCTGTGCTGAGTTTCGTCGATGTGTGATCCATTACAACAGTTCCACTGTCGATTGCCTCTTGAAGTTGATCGTATCGCTGTTGCACAAAAAAGTAAGCGTCGTCAGCGAATTCAGCGTTTATTGTTTTGGCAAAATCATTTGCTCCT
>CAZBYM010000669.1:0-1745 GCA_964495745.1 uncultured Chryseobacterium sp.
CGATTGGCAACCGGGAAATATTACAACAAGCAGCACAACTGTTACTCCAAGTTCAATCACAACTTATAGCCTTGTTGTAACTGATGTTAATGGATGTACCGGTTCTTCGAACGTGACAGTCGGAATAAATCCAACTCCTACGCTTTCAGTTGTCACAAGTGCAAACAATTTCTGCCCATCTACACCCGCAACCCTTACAGCAAGCGGAGCTACATCCTATTCGTGGAGCACTGGTGGAAATTTAGCATCCGAAACAATATCTCCATTGGTAACGACCACAGTTGTGGTGACAGGAACCGATGCGAATGGTTGTACCGGGACGGCGTCGATTGTGATTACCGTGCTGCCTTCTCCAACTGTAACCGTCACGGCAAACACCACGACCATTTGTGGAAACGGATCCGCAACTCTTACAGCAAGTGGCGCGAACACCTACTCATGGCAACCTGGAAACATGTCAGGGGCAAACGTTACTGTTAGTCCGGGATTCACAACAACGTATACTGTTACCGGAATAGACTTGAACGGATGTTCGTCTACACAAACAATCACTATTAATGTTGGCAATCCTTCTGTGTCCATTTTTCCATCTTCAAGTTGGATTGTGGCAAGCAGCTCGGTTGCATTAGCAGCTTCTGGTGCATCAACGTATGCGTGGCAGCCGGGAAACATGACGGGAAGTTCTGTGACCGTTTCACCTTCTGCAACAACTACATATACAGTGATTGGAACTGATGCTTTTGGATGCACAGCAACGGCAACAGCAATTGTTACCGTAGTTGCTGCGTGCACTACATGCACAGACCTGCCAATCTACATCAATTATGACGTGAACTTCTCGAATGGAACTTGGTGCATCAACGACGATATCATCATTGAAGGTGCCGGAGTTGTTGTGAACATTATTGCTAGTAACGTTCTTGTCTGCGGATTAAATGGGGCTCGCATGCGCATTCACGTGAGAAATGGAGCAACCCTGAATATTATTAATTCCAATATATACAGTTGCAACCAGTACCTGTGGGATGGAATTTATATCGATGACGGTGCTTCGGCAGTATCCACAGACGGATCAATGATTGAAGATGCAGTGCACGCCACTGTTTCAGCTAATGGCGGAATGTTTTTCTGTAACAACACCATCTTCAACAAAAATTACAAGGCCATTGAAGTAAACCCTTTTGCAGGAAGTCATCCAGGCGTAATTCAAGGATGTACATTTGATGCTTTGTCAACTCCACTCACCAGTGGCCCTCAGACTACATTGAAAATTCCTTTTGCAGGCAGGCCACCTGCGATAGGAGTTGAAATTACAGACGTACAGAATATCAATATCGGAGTTGTGAATGCCAACGCCAATACATTCCAGCATATTGAATGCGGAGTGCACGTAGTGAGCAATTCAAAACTGACCTTAGTCAATAGCGACTTCCGTGAAATTCGATACAGTACATATTGCTCGAATAATCCTTGTCCAAACACCGGGATACCTGTTTTGGTTGAAAATAAATCGACGCTGATTGCCGGAGGTTCTATTGCCGCTGCGAATAATTTCAAAAACTGCGACAACGGAATTCACACCCGTAACGAAGTTACCTGCGATATCCGTTTCAACGACTTTAAGAACATTGATGCCAGTCCGCTCTATCCTTCGCGCTCAATTTATCTTGTATCGAATACCCTGCAAACAATGACCGTAAACGACAATTCCTTCACAGATTTCCGTCAGGGAGTGGAAATACAAG
>CAZBYM010000670.1:0-1745 GCA_964495745.1 uncultured Chryseobacterium sp.
TCCTGCCCACTTGAGGAAGGGTCTTGCTGTTTGCGCGGTGATTTGCATAGCGAAACACTAAAAGGAGCTATTGGGTAAAGAAAGAGAACTGTAGTGGCT
This sequence comes from uncultured Chryseobacterium sp., assembly GCA_964495745.1. Lineage (GTDB taxonomy): Bacteria > Bacteroidota > Bacteroidia > Palsa-965 > Palsa-965. The sequence continues at coordinate 100 of CAZBYM010000670.1, forward strand.
CAACAACGACTTTATTGTGCTTGGATACGAAGTTGTTTAATGAGGACCTCTCGAATTGGGAAGCAAATTCTTGGGGTAGATTCTGAACAATCGCCTGCGATTCATCGTATCTCAGATTCTCAGCAATCTTCACCATATCAATTCGCATCAGAACATCTTTTGTATAAGGACGCTTCGCGTCCGTGAACGTAATTGCTTTGAGCAACTTTTGGGAATGCTCACTGTTTAGAATAATCCAGGCAGTGACTGCTTCAGAAATTTCATCGAAGCCAATGAAGTAACAAGTGTCGTCGAGCATCATCGGTTTTCCATTCTGCGGCAAGAGCAGAGAGAAGCTCGGCTGTTTGTACAAACCGGATACTGCAACTTTATACGGCTTGAAGGAATACTCTCCAATCCCAAAAATCGAGAAAGAAGATTTGCCGGTGTAGATGCTGGACTTCCTGCCAAGGAAAAGCTCCTTGTTTGACGAAAGGTACTCGTAGAGCCTTGGAAATTCTTTTGCAAGATGATCTGTGTCTTCGCCGATTCTCTTTTGTGTTATGATTACAAACTTACGCGGCACCGAAACAACTTCCCGTTGAAGATCAGAACTCTTCAGCAAAGGAAAAACCCGCTCGTCTTCAACATCAACCTTTTCTCCGCGACCATTGAGGAAGTGGCCATCAACAAAATCAAGCTCCATGATTTTGGCGAGGTCGTGCTTCACACCTTGTCGCCAAACAAATGGGCAAACTCCATCATATTGTTTTGAATTGCTGTAAAGAGAAACATCGGCAACAAACTTGTCATCAACCCAACCGAACTCAGTTACTTCGGGGTTTTCAGCGTCCATCGTTGAGACGTTGCACGAGTAATGCATGGGCGGTACGTTGAGTCTGGATTTGAAGAGTGACGCTTCAACAGATGCGTCGAAGTACGCTTTTGCATCAATGCTCCATGCGCATATCTCGCCAATTCTATAGCCAGCCCGAGGAAGGTCGTACACCACATTCTTAATGACAGCATTCTTTGCCAGCATCGCCATGTGCCCATCGAACTTAGAAAACGAGTTCAACAATTTCAGAATTATGTACTCTCCAATATCGAAATTTCCCTTCCCCGTGATCGCATCAATGCCATTGTGAGCTTTAAGATTTCTCTTCGACGGCAAGTTTGTTGAGTTCAAACCTCCCAGTTCTGAGTTGGTAATCCATGGAGGATTACCGAGCACTAGAACACTTCCATTGCCGATTTTGTTTTCAATCTCCCGGAACGAGAATCTGAACACATCATCGCAATAGAGATGAATCTCTGGTTTCTTGATATGATGATATTCAACGAAGAGTGCGACGATAAGAAATTTCGTCTGCCAGTAGTATGGCTTATGAATCTCAATACCAAAGACTTGGTGGAGAGTGGGGAAATGCTTTAACGCTGAAACGACAAAAGACCCTTTGCCAAAAGTGGGTTCGATGAGAGTTTCTGGGCGAACTCCTTCAGTGTGTAAACGCTGACAAATTTTGTTGCTTAATTCCTCTGGCGTCTGAAAGTCGCCGTATTCTCGCCTGTCGTCCCCTTCACGAGCGAACTCTGCCGGATCAAGCGAGTTCAAGAATAATGAAAAATCATCTGAACTCCCAAAGAACTCAATAATCCCACTCATA
>CAZBYM010000671.1:0-1731 GCA_964495745.1 uncultured Chryseobacterium sp.
AAGCGTGAAAGAATCTCTACACAGAATATCAGTTTCTCATTTTGTGATCGCATAAATTTCGGAAGACGCGGAAATATTCTCGGAATTTATCTTGATGCAGGATTTTACGGCGACTATGTATTTCGTGCTTCTCATCTGTATGTTGATGAATTTTACAACTCAAATTCTCCGATTGCAACACATACGAAGTCTGAGGTGAAAAATACGCAACTTCAATATATCAACCGATTGAACTATGGATTCACGGCAAGATTCGGATGGGAATGGGCTTCAGTTTTTGCAATGTATCGTATGACTGATCTCGTAATGGATGATCAACCCATGTATGAATATCCGGATCTGCCAAAACTGGTTGTTGGGATAGAAATGTATGCCTATTCCGACTGAAATGCACTTTTGATATTGTATATTTATTCCACTAATTAATTTATTATGACTGAGCCAACACGAGTTTTTGACCTTCTTGATTTTTACAGCGACCAATTTGGTGATAAGCCAGACATGTACGCGAGCAAAGTTAATGGCGAATGGAAAAAGTGGTCAAGCAAAGTTGCAATTGGAACAATGTACAATCTTGCATCTGGCTTATTGAATTCCGGTGTTAAACGAGGCGATCGTATTGGAATAATTTCTGCAAATCGTCCTGAATGGAATATTGCTGATTTCGCTGTGCAATTGAGCGGAGCAGTTTTGGTTCCTGTCTATCCAAATCTTACAGAAGCGGACCTCGCATTCGTAATCAAAGATGCAGGACTCGTTGCATTCTTCGTGGAGAATCAGATTTTAGGAGATAAAGTGACGAAGGCATCCATTGAATCGGGTTGCACTGTAAAAGTTATTTCTTTCGACAATGCTTCGGGATGTTCAAATTGGAGCGAGCTCGTAGCTGACGGTGAAAAAAATCCACGGAAGTCTGATATTGAAACGGTGAAAAAGGAAGTTACTCCGGAAACATTATTAACGCTTCTCTATACGTCAGGAACCACTGGCACTCCTAAAGGTGTAATGCTTACGCACAAGAATCTCGTTAGCAATTTTACTATACTTTGCGATTTGCCACCTGTAGATCATACGCATCGAGCGCTGAGTTTTCTTCCGCTTAATCACATTTACGAACGCATGTTGAGCTATTTGTATCTCTACCGTGGACCATCTATTTATTATGCGGAGAGCATTGAAAAAGTTGGAGATAATATTCGTGAATTGCAGCCGGAAATGTTCAGTTGTGTTCCAAGATTAGTTGAGAAAGTTTACGACAAGATTATTGCCAAAGGCGAAGAACTCACCGGAATGAAGCGGAAACTTTTCTTCTGGGCAGTTGAGCTTGGCGAGCAATACGATATCGATGCGAAACGATCGGCTTGGTACAACATAAAGTTGGGAATTGCGTCGAAATTAATTTTCAGCAAATGGAGAGCGGCACTTGGAGGTAATGTACGTTGCATGGTTTCTGGTGGAGCTGCTCTGAATGAACGATTGGCCAGAATTTTCTGGGCGGCCGGAATACCAATTCTTGAAGGTTACGGATTAACAGAAACTTCTCCAGTAATCGCAGTGAATACTTTGGAGCGAGACGGAATGCGTTTCGGAACCGTTGGAGCTGTGATTAGAAATAATACTGTAAAAATTGCAGAAGACGGAGAAATTCTTGTTAAAGGACCAAACGTGATGGTTGGCTATTGGAATCGTCCCGATGCTACTGCGGAAGTCATGGATAGTGAAGGTTGGTTC
>CAZBYM010000672.1:0-1718 GCA_964495745.1 uncultured Chryseobacterium sp.
CGGAGCTTGCGATGATATCGCTACAGTAACAATCGGCAATCGTACGTACACGATTCACTTGAGATAGTAGAAAATTCATCCCCATAAAAAATCCCGTCTCAGTAAAATGAGACGGGATTTTTTATGCTTCTACTTCGAGTTCCCGTTGTTGTAGGTAGTATAATTATTGCGATTATTTTTCTTTCTTCGCCTGCTTCTCTTTCATCAACTGATGAATTTCTTTGAGATATTGATTCTCGTTTCTTAGAATCTCAACATCTTTTCGAAGACTTTCCACTTCTCTATGAAGATCCATAGCCGTGAACACTTTATCCTTTGGACCGTAACCGGCTTTTTCCTCGTTTACAACCATTGCCGCTGTGGTGTAATACTGGAAGAAATCGTAATTGAGAACAGCAGAAATTTCTTTCAGTAATTGGGTATCAATAGATTTTCTTTTGAAAATGCCATAAATATTTTGAGGGGAAGTTTCCAGTCTTCGTGCAAATTCACTCTTGGTCATTCCTACTTCTTCGAGATGTTTTCTTACAATTTTTCCAATGTGCGCGGCCATAACAGATGATTAAATTGGTAGTCGAGTATTCTGAATGCTGGTGTATGTTCTACTTAATTTTCCGGCGAACGCCGATTTTATTCTTCTCGCGCCTGGCTACTAATCTCAAAGGTATTTCACGTTTTTTCTCTAGGCGGATCAGTATTTTCAGAAATTTATTTTCGTTTAAAAGCTGATTCTGTATCTGTTTCAATTTCAAATATTCCTGATAGGATTCCGAATTTTTGTTTACTGATTCGGATCCCGAAGAATCTGCACACGCTATATCCTGATAGAAGTCGAAAAAATTATACTTCAAGGCCTCTGAAATACGTTTTAGCAAGCGGACAGGAATTGTTCGGCGCTTAATGATGTTGCCAATGTTTTGTGGTGACTGATTTAGTCGCCTAGCCAATTCACTTTTGCTTACACCTTGTACTTCAAGTTGATGCTCAATCAATTTTCCAATATGAACCATAGACGATGATTTGCAGGGTCATCTTCTGTGATCTCAGGTCAAGGGGGAATTGATCCTTTGAACAACTTTAGCGAAAATAGAGAAATTTCGCCAGTGAGCTAATAAATTACTTGATGTTTTTGAAAATTATCGTGAACTCCAATGCTACAAGTTAATGATTGGAATTGCTTGTTGATACTTTCAAATTATTCGGGTGAAAGAAATGGATAACGGTAATCAGTAGGAGGAACGAATGTTTCCTTAATAGTTCTTGGAGAAACCCAACGCAACAGGTTGATCATTGCGCCAGCCTTGTCGTTAGTTCCTGATCCACGTGCACCACCGAAAGGTTGTTGGCCTACAACTGCGCCAGTTGGTTTATCGTTGATGTAGAAATTTCCTGCACTATGAACCAAAGCTTTCGTTGCGGTTTCGATTGCGTAACGATCCTGAGCGATGATGGCGCCAGTGAGTGCGTAGATTGAAGTTGAGTCAACAAGTTTCAACGTTTCCTCAAATTTGTTTTCATCGTACACATGAATCGTGAGAACTGGCCCGAACAATTCTTCGCACATCGTTACATACTTCGCATCGTTTGCACGAATTACTGTTGGATGAATGAAATATCCATTGCTCTTGTCGTATGTTCCACCGGCAACAATTTCAACATTCTTGTCTGCTTTCGCAGCATCAATGTATTTCGCCAATTTGTCAAAAGACTTTTCATCA
>CAZBYM010000673.1:0-1711 GCA_964495745.1 uncultured Chryseobacterium sp.
AGCAACTGGGATTTTTTCTATGACGTTGAATGTACCAAAGATGGAGGATTTCTCTGCGCTGGAGGTACATTTGGAGCTGGAGCGGGTGATGAAGACATGTATCTAGTTCGTTTCGATTCTGTCGGTGATACAGTTTGGACAAGAACCTATGGAGGCTCACGCGTTGATGAAGCACGCGGTGTTGTAGAAACGGAAGATTCATTGATTGTTATTAGTGGATTCACTCATAGTTTCGCAGATTCTTTGGGCGACAGTTGGTTGCTCAGGCTCGATCAGGACGGTGATACTGTGTGGACTCGAACATTAGGAGCTCTTGGAGCTGAAGACCGTGCGTATGGTGTATGTTATGATTCTGTTACTGATCTCATCTTTTACTGTGGCTACACCATGGCAACGAACTTTGGCGAAGGATTTTGGCAAGCAGTCTATTATAACAATACAACGTGGTACACTTTTTATGGAACCGGGCCAGGACAATTTGATGAATTGTATTCAATAAAATCAAAACCGGGACTAACTCCTTTTGCAGCAGTCGGGACAACTTTTAGCCAAGGGGCAGGACTAGGTGATATGTGGTTGTTTTCGTCGACGCAAAGTTGGCTGTTTGCATCCTATGGAACGTTGATGGAAGATCATGCATACGACTTTGATTTTACGCAAGACAATGGATACATCGTTTGTGGCTCAACTACTGGCTACAACAGTTTTGTTCAGAATATGTATCTCGTTAAAGCAGACTCCAATGTTGTATCAACAACAATTATCGGACTTCCTGAAATTGATGCGCAAGGCGGATCTAGCTATGTTTCCGCTTTTCCGGTTCCGGCAAATGCAGCGCTTTATTTCACACTTGTGTTTGATTCAAAAAACACGAGCGATATATTCATCTCCGTGACTGATATCAATGGAAAAGTAATTGATATTGTACCCAATGACGATATCAATTTTACAGATAACCATCATGGGACTGCGGAGTTAAATACAGCTTCATTGGCGCCAGGCATTTACATGTTTTCACTTCAAAATTCTGCAGGAGTAATGTATTCAAGTAAGTTTATTATTTCTCATTAGATGAAAACTACTACTATCAAGCAATCAACAACGATTCAAGCTTCTCCTAAAGAAGTCTATGATGCGCTAATGAGTTCCGCCAAACATTCAAAATTTACAGGCGAAAAAGCAATCATTGGAAAAAAAGTCGGTGATGCTTATTCAGCCTACGACGGATATATTTTCGGAACAAATATTGAATTGGTTCCAGGAAAGAAAATTGTTCAAACCTGGGTAGCGATGGAAGACTTGTGGCCGGCAGAACATATTTCAAAAATCACTTTCAATTTATCCGCGAAAGGAAAAAACACGACCATTAATTTTTTGCACGAAAATGTTCCAATTGCAATCGCGAAAAATTTTGTGAACGGTTGGAAGGATTACTATTGGACTCCACTCAAAGCCTTCTTCACTTCGAAGTAGAATTTACTCATTTCACTTTTCATGACAATACAAGTCGGCTTCGGCCTTCCAATCACTTTAGTGAATAAGTACTTTCTACAACAGACGATGACTACACGTTAAATTCAAGTTGCTTTCGCCGCGACCGCATGGGTTTGGTATACGACGTAGTGCGACCGCCTTTTCGCCTGCGCACCGAGTAAGGCGCCGCAGTTCCGATGTTTGTAAAAAAAGTGCATAAGCCCCAGTTTTTTCGTAA
>CAZBYM010000674.1:0-1689 GCA_964495745.1 uncultured Chryseobacterium sp.
TCGATGAAGGTCGATCGGAGTACCGGCATCATCTGCGATCAGCGCATTGTGCTCGACGGTTTCTACATCTCGCAGGACTATCCCGAACAACTAAGGCGCATCCGCTTCAAAGACCCGGAAACCGGCAAGACGTTGGTGTTCCTGACCAACAACACAGCCTTGCCCGCACTGACGATTGCCGCGCTGTACAAAAGCCGCTGGCAAGTCGAGCTGTTCTTCAAGTGGATCAAGCAACATCTGCGTATCAAACGTTTCATCGGCAACAGCGAGAATGCGGTGAAAACGCAGATCTGGTGCGCCGTCGCCACTTACGTGCTGATCGCCATTGTTAAAAAGGAGCTTCAAATTGATGCCTCGCTCTACACTTTGCTACAGATTTTATCGCTCTCTGTTTTTGAGAAAAACCAGTTGCGACAAGCCTTACAAGGCACCGCCTACATTCCAGAACAGTGCGGTGCCGCTAACCAACTAAATTTGTTAAACTTTTAACCGGACACTACTGATTTTACATAAAGAAATTTAACAAGGTCGTAAGTTAACTTGTTGTTAAATAATGAAAAACACAAGCAGAATGAATCCGCCTCGGCAACCAGAGAATCTGCTATAACCGATATACAAATGTACATGGCATACCTCATTAACATATGCTGTGCATACAACCTGTCAAACCGATAGCTGACTACAAGTATTAGTCTGACTGATCGTAGCATATTGATTTTTTATGAAAATTGAGACAGTCAATGTAGATCCTTATGGATGTTCCATCACGAATTGAGTAATTAAAGCACGCAACTCTTCAGTTTCACCAGAAAGAAATCCTCGATGAATATGCCGAATGTTTCTTTTTCGATCAATCAAATAGAATGTCGGCATTGCTATTACTTCAAAACTCTTGACGCATTGCTTATTGGGATCCGCAACAATTGAAAAATTCCACCGGATGTTTAGCTAGTCAGAGTACAGGCAGGCGGGATCTTGTCCAGATGTTCTGCAACTGATGTTGTTGTAAACAGACTCAGCATTGGAACTATAAAGAACAACAACTTTATTTTTTAATCATTGTTCTGGTACCTTCATTGATTACTTGAATCATTTGACAATACTATCCAACCATCTTTCAGGTTCGCCATTATAAGAAACCGTTATTAGTGCGTTAGTTAGAGTTGAGATTTATCCGACTGAACTGAAGGAAAATAAAAGATATTTTCCGAAAGAAATGGGGAAAAGTCGACGTGTATGGAAGGTCTTGGATTTGGGGATTGCCGGAATTGAGAATGCCTTGGATCAGGAAGACTATGGGTGCGTTGCGTGTCATGCTGAAGTAATGGAATGGACGCACCCTAAACGGCATCGAAGTGCCAAAGTAGTGTAGATGTTAATCGCATCAGTTTTATGGCATCGGATTGGTGTTTTTATTCCGCCATCGTAGCGAAATTCAGTGTGTTTCAGTGTCATTATAATTATTTATTACGATATTTATCAAATATTTATTCAATTATTGCCAAAGCTTCCACTAGCCATTAACCGTTGTGTTGGTGCTTGAATCAATTTTCTGGTGGGGAGTAGTGCTTATTTTTATTAAACTGGTTTTGTAAGGAATTTAAGATTAATCCGACTAATAGCGGGTCACATTCAATCCATAGTATTAACAAGATTAACATGAGCGAGAAAAGGGGAATTCAAATGACT
>CAZBYM010000675.1:0-1689 GCA_964495745.1 uncultured Chryseobacterium sp.
GTTAGCGACATGCGCACCGCCGACCAGCAATTCCCCTTCGCTTGTTATTTCATAGTGCAGGCCTTCACAAATGTTCCCAATAGGATATGGTTCTGTTCGCGATTCTTCAATCATTGTTATTTCACACCATGTGCAAACATTCGTTTCGGTGGGACCATACAAATTGTAAAATCTCGACTGTGGCCATAGTTCCATCAATTTATGAAGGTGTTTCACCGGAAACACTTCTCCTGCAAACAAAACGTTTTGTAGTGAAGTCCAATTATGTTTTTCTGGCTTCCCGAATTGTAGAAGAGTCATATAGAAACTTGGCGTTGCGTATATTATTTCAATACCACATTGACTCATCAATTGAGTTATCAATCGGGGATTTCTTATTTCATCAGACGAAAACAGATGTAAAGTCGACCCTGTATTGAGTGTTGCGAATAAATCAAATAAGGAAAGATCGAAATGAAATGGCGCTATTGATGCAATCTGCGTCTTTTCTTTCGGTTCAAAAGTTGTTATTGACCACTCGACAAATGCTGAAGCCGCCTCATGTGAAATGCAAACTCCTTTAGGAGTACCCGTCGAACCCGAAGTGTAAAGTATATACGCTAGGGAATCTACTTGCTGTTTTTCTGTATGTAAAACAGCAACTTTGGTTCTATCTAACTCCTGAAAAGTTGCCGAAACTGCAATCTCAAACGGAATTTCCGGTGCTAGCTTATCATCGCTTACGAGCGCATTTGGATGGAGATCTTGCAACAATATTTGAATTCGCTCTTTCGGCAACGAAGCATCAAATGGAGCCACAGTTGCACCAGCTGTTAATGCACCTAACATCCCGATAACATTTACTATGCTTTTTTCCTGAAGAAATGCAACAATATGTCCCTCTCCAATACCATGAAGTCTGAAATTATTGGCAATGCGATTCACGGAAGATTGCAGCTCGCCATAAGTAATGCTCTTGCCGTTCGACTCACAAAGTGCAATAAGTTCAGGACACCGTTGAGTGATGACATTAATATTCCCTGTTAGATGGGAAAGTTTCATTTGAGTTTTTGCTGAACAAAGCCAGCAATGATATTAATCGTTTCGAGATTTTCCTGAACCACCTCGTGCGCTTCGAATTCAATTCCAAATGCTGACTCAAGATAACTGACCAGTTTTAACGCAACAATCGAATCCATCAGTCGGCTGCTGATTAGTGGCGTGTCGTTTTGTAGTTCAGGTGTTTCTTTGCCGCCATAAATATTCTCTATTATGAATGTGCGAATACTTGGAATTGGGTCAGTTTTCATTGGATATGGTTTTGAATTGCAACTTACGTAAAACTGTTGGATGCTTCTTCATGATGGAAGATAATATTGCATCCGCTATCAATTTATGACCAAGAGAATTTGGATGTGAATCTTCATCACTGACTTGAATGCTGCTCATCTCAATTCCAACGTAAGGATTCGAAATTACCAGCGTTTCGAAGCCAGCATTTGAAGCAATTTTTCTTTGGTTTTCAGTTTCTTCGGCATCGAGAATATCTGCAGTGGCAGGAAGAAACATCCACATGGGTTCAGCGCCGTTCTTACGGCAGGATGCAGCAATCATCTCCAATCCCCAATGAAATAAACTATCGCTCCATGGTAATAAGCGGTTGCGGATCTCATCTCTTCCTTGAGATTGCTTGGCACCGGAAAGATTTTT
>CAZBYM010000676.1:0-1688 GCA_964495745.1 uncultured Chryseobacterium sp.
AATATCCTGCAATGGCATATTATGAAGATGCAGATCTCACGCACAACATCGTGAGTAGTTTCCAATGTTCAGACCGTGTGATTTGTGTTGCAAATCATGTGAACCGAGATACGTGGCCAAATTATTCCGGCACGTGGACAGTTGACACAACAGTTACTGCAGGAGAACTCATGTATAATTCAAGTGTAGGGCCAACACGCGACGGAAGAGTGAAACCTGAAATCAGTGCGCCTGGTGCGAATGATATTTCATGTATCGAAACAAATTCCATGGCAGCAATTATCGCAGGAGCTCCACAAGCTGTGACACCTGGAGGATATCACGTAGTTGGTGGTGGAACTTCTGCTGCATCTCCGGTCGTTGCAGGAACCGGTGCATTGTGGTTGGAGCGATTTCCGAATGCAAACTGGGAGGAATATCGCAACGCAGTTATCTGGTGTGCGAAGCAAGATACGTTCACCGGAACCGCTTTGCCCGATTATGAATGGGGATATGGAAAACTGGATGCGTACAGCATGATGGCGAATTGCGCATTAAGTCTTTCCACTGAAGCACCAATTGAAAATTCCGGAATTAGTATTTATCCTGTTCCGGCTGATAAAAATGAGAATGTTACGATTCAATTGAACATTGCATCAGCTAACACAACTGTAAATATTTACAATTCAACGGGGCAACTTGTATTGATTGGGCGTACAGATGCTACAGGGAAAATCGTGATTGCAGCAGGCACATTATCATCGGGATTGTACAATGTTGTTGCTGGTGATAATGAAAGTCGTTCAGCATCACGCTTCATCATTGAATAGTCGGAATCTCACGGCAAACATTTGACTAACTTTGCCACCGCATGCAAAAATATATTCCAATCATTGGCTGGCTCGGACTGTTCTTCGGAATTGTATCAGCAGTTGCTTCGTTCATGTCGGGATGGGGCGCATTAATTGGAATGGTGGCTATGCTTCCCGGATTTTTACTGAGCAGTCTGTATGTTTTATTCAGCACGCGCTTGCAGATTGATGTTCCAAAAATCAATCCCGGATTGCTTGGAATGTTACTCAGTTCTACTCCACTCATTCTCTTCATTTATTTCTACATCACACATTGAGCGCCACTGCAAAAAATAGCGCAAAGGTTGGAGACTATTTATCTCTCGTTACATTCACGCATACCATTTTTGCAATGCCATTTGCGTTGGTTGGATATATGACGGCGTTAAGTCACAACAGTCATATTCCTTTTTCCTGGAAGTTGCTTGGGCTTGTTGTCCTCTGCATGGTCTTCGCACGCAATTCTGCTATGGGATTTAATCGTTATGCAGATCGTGACATTGATGCAAAAAACGAACGCACAACATCGAGAGAAATTCCGGCAGGAAAAATTACTTCAAACTCGGCATTGTGGTTCGTGATCGTTAATTGCGTTTTATTCATTGCAACAACTTGGTTCATCAATCCGATTTGTTTCTACTTGTCGCCTGTCGCTTTAGTCGTGATTCTCGGTTACAGCATCACAAAACGATTTACAGCATTGTGTCATTTAGTTCTGGGAATAGGACTTGGGCTTGCTCCTGTTGGTGCGTGGTTAGCTGTAACAGGACGATTCGAAATGCTACCTGTTTGGTTCGGAATTGCGGTGCTCTTCTGGGTAAGCGGATTCGACGTCATTTATTCTTTGCAGGATCAAGA
>CAZBYM010000677.1:0-1688 GCA_964495745.1 uncultured Chryseobacterium sp.
GCATTACCCATGTCTCCGGCATTGGTACTCACAATTGTTTTTTCATTCGACAACTGATACGGAGCATACATGAAACTATATGTTCCAGGACCAAAACCTAAAACGGGTTTCTCTGCAAACATCCGGAATGCAGAATTCCATCTGTTGATACGCTCGAGGTTAGATGCGTCCGTAGAAATATTCGAAATAGACTCAAGGTGTTCTGCAAGATCATCAGAAGTATCCTGACGGTTGCGTTCCAAACTCATCATAATATCCGACCACGAGAAAATTATTCCAATCACGACAACAAAAACAACACTCACAACATATTGCCATTTCACACGGAAGTATAATATCAAATAGAATGCGATGGCAGCTGCAAGACTTACCCATGCGGCACGCGTGAAAGAAAGTATCAAGGCAACGATAAAAACCGCCAAGAGCAGCCCGGCTATTATCCGAATATTGTTGGAGTAATTATTCCGGAATGCGAAAGCAATCAACGCGGGGAAAAACATGGCGAGCGCAGCTCCGAAAGCGGTATGGTCATTATAGAAAGGCGACATTACCCAGTGAGCAGGATCTTCTTCAAATCCGAACAATGAGTGCATGTATAATGTATATCCAATAACAATCATCAAAGGAATAATGTACAACCACAAGAATCGTCTTACATTCTTAAAATCGTCAAAGATGTGAATTCCGATAAAGTAAAAAGGAATGACGAACCACAATCGCGCCAACAAAAATTTAAATGAAACGACCGGCATCTCACTTGTGATTGACGTAATTAAAAGCCATGCAAGGTTGAAAAGAATAGCAATCGTCACTGGGTGTCTTACCAGATCGCGATTAATTTTTACATCGAAAATTAATCGTATGATGTACAACCCAAGAATCGCTCCGAGAATCGGCTCCACTGGCATGCTCAAACCGAGTCTTATTTCCGAACTCGCGATGTTCAAAGATAAAGGAACAAGAAAAACACAGAAGAGAATTAACTTGTCAAGACGAGTAACCGCCATGTAAACAATCAGAATGACCGGCGGAAGAAGATTCAACCAAAAGAATTCTTTGGCGATACAAAACGCATTTAAGATGAGATAAAGGAAACTGATTCCGTATACCCACCAGAGTATTTTTTTCTCGTGCTTATCAGTTATGTCAAGATCCGCCAAGCTAAACTGTTTTTTTACGGTCCACCAAAACAAAAGCGACGAAGGCGAGCAACATGGAGGAAAGAACACTGATCACCAGAATCACCCAACGAACAGGATATGATTTGCTGTCGGCCGGATACGGACTTGCCATGACATTCGTGTAAGTAAGTTCCTTCGTCAAATCAATTACCGCCTGATCATAACTCGTTTTGATTAGGTTGTAATCTTTCAACAAACTCTTATACTGACTGGTGAGCGCAACAAAATCGCCGCCCTTATGTTGCAAGTGACGGTACAATGAATCAACACCACGATATTGAGATATTGGCGCATTATCTGAAGAAAGTTTCAGATAACTTTTGGTGACTTCCTTCGATTGTGTGTTGTAATCAAGTAATCCATAACGTACACGCAGGTCGCTCAATTCCTTATCAATTGAATCCAGTTGTTCTTTCTTGTGATGTAGCTGATCACTGAAAATTTTCACGACCTCCGCAGTTTTTTCATGCTGAACTTCACGAGCTTTTACATCCACAAAATGCACCA
>CAZBYM010000678.1:0-1679 GCA_964495745.1 uncultured Chryseobacterium sp.
CACCAAGCCGTTTGGCGTAATTGAGCAGTTGATCACGTTGGAGATTCAAAGAGAACAATTCATTCATCATGAGTAGAAATGAAGCAGCATCGGAAGAACCGCCGCCTAATCCCGCGCCCATCGGAATTTGTTTGTGCAAATACAATTTCACTGAACGAATAGCGTGATCTTTTCGAATCAGCTCATACGCTTTTACACATAAATTATCTGAATGTTTTCCAGCAACTGGTAATCCGGACAAATGAACTTCGATTCCATTTGTGTTCTCGTCTCCCGGAAGAATTTCCATAATGTCGCTCCAACCGATCGGATAAAAAACTGTCTCAATGTTGTGATAGCCGTCGTCTCGTTTGCCAATTACGTGCAAACCAAGATTAATTTTTGCGTTTGGAAAGGAAATCATCGGTACGAATGTAAATGGTTTTTTTTCATAAGCGTGAATCGCATCATCGCAAGTATATACACACCACATAACACAGATTTCACAGATTACCTTGATTTCAATTCGTTAAATCTGCGTAATCTGCGTAATCTGTGGCAAAAAAAACATTGCAAATAACCATTGGAGTTCCCAGTCCGAAACGATCATCCTCGGGAATTGCTAACTTTGCGGCCTGAGACACATTAGCAAATTAGCATATTACCTAATCAGCAAATTGTAGAATGAACTACCTGGATTTTGAAAAACCAATCGCCGAACTCGTTGAGCTTCGCGACAAGATGATCAATACATCAAAGAAAAACAGTGTCGATGTAAGTGCATCAGTGAAAGAAGTTGAAGAAAAGATCGTCACGAAGCAGAAGGAAATTTACGGCAATCTTACTCCGTGGCAACGTGTACAGGTTTCACGTCATCCTGATCGTCCATACGCTAATGATTACATCAAGTTTTTTACAAACGGAGAATATCTTGAACTCCACGGAGATCGCACAGTAAAAGATGATCGTGCAATGGTTGGCGGATTCGGATTAGTGGACGGACAAACAGTAATGTTCATTGGCCAGCAAAAAGGAAGAAATACAAAGCAACGTCAAAACCATAATTTCGGAATGCCGAATCCGGAAGGATATCGTAAAGCATTGCGATTGATGAAACTTGCTGAGAAATTCAACAAACCAATTGTTACACTCATCGATACACCTGGTGCTTATCCCGGATTAGAAGCAGAAGAGCGTGGACAAGGAGAAGCCATTGCAAGAAATCTTCTCGAGATGTCGCGATTGAAAGTTCCTGTTGTTTGCATCATCATTGGAGAAGGTGCTTCTGGCGGCGCACTTGGAATCGGAATTGGCGATCGCGTTCTGATGTTACAAAATTCGTGGTACTCAGTAATTTCTCCTGAAAACTGTTCAACCATTCTTTGGCGCACATGGGATTTCAAAGAGCGTGCAGCAGAAGCATTGAAACTTACAGGCGATGATATGCTTAGTCAAGGTCTCATCGATGGAATTATTCCGGAGCCTATTGGTGGAGCTCACACGAATTGGGATGAAACTTTTGCAACAACAAAATCAGTAATTCTCGATACCATCAAAGAACTTTCTGCCCTGACGCCAACCGATCGTGTTGCGCAACGGATAGATAAGTTCTGTAAGATGGGGGTGGTAATTGAATGATTTTCAATTTTCGGTAATCTACTGAAAAATGGTTGGTGGATTTGATCACGAAGTTTCTTAAC
>CAZBYM010000679.1:0-1665 GCA_964495745.1 uncultured Chryseobacterium sp.
GTACAGAATTACACATTGCTACTTCATAAATGACAGCGCTGTTCACTTGCTCCAATTGGCACATTCACTAATTACCACATTAAACCAATTGGCTATTTCATTTCTTTCGAAAGCGAAGCACACTCATTCACCCAAATATCTTTCTTCAGGTTGTCGAGAAATGCATTCTTACGGGCAAGTTTTGCGGTGTCTCCAGCCAGTAATGCGTTGTCATCTTTCAAAATACTTATGCTCATTCCTTTCACAGGCTCTTCGAGAACTTTGAATTTTTTATTTTCCTCTTCTATCTTCTGTTGAGAAGCCACGAAGTCTGTAAGTAACAAAGACTCCATTGTAATATCGCGCTCCCGTTTCAATTGTTTTGATTTCTCTTCAACCAATCCAAAAGCAGCACTTGCTGCAATGCGGGCAGAACTCGACTTGCGAAGTTTGTCATATCCAGGAGGATTCTTCCAAACAGAATAAACCGCTTTCGGAACAGAATCCCAGATCATTGGAAAATCAAGATCTTTTTCACCGTATTCAATTCGAGAATAATATCCCGGAAGTTGAATGTCGGGAGCAACTCCTTTCAACTGCGTTGAACCACCATTGATACGATAGAATTTCTGAATCGTGACCTTCACCGAGCCAAGCGGTTTCATGTCATTCTCTCCTTTAACCATTTGCTCATCGAGATCGAAAAAGTTCTGAACTGTCCCTTTTCCAAATGAACGCGAATATGTTCCAACTATCAATCCACGTTTGTAATCCTGAATTGCGGCAGCAAGAATTTCAGAAGCTGATGCGCTGTTCTCGTTAATCATTACTACAAGCGGTCCATCGTAAACAACTTTGCCTCCATCCTGATCATCGTACATGTTAACACCTTGCGCGCGCGTCTTTACTTGCACAACTGGTCCTTGAGGAATAAAAAGTCCAACCATTTTAATTACTTCAACAAGTGAACCGCCGCCATTGTCGCGCAGATCAAGAATTATTCCGCTCACTTTTTCAGCCTTCAATTTCTCGAGTTCCTTGCGAACATCTTCAGCACAAGCACGACCGGAAGTTTTTCCAGGAGTAAAGTCTGCGTAGAAACTTGGGAGCTTGATGTAACCCACTTTGTTTTTTCCTTGATCGATGATCGCACTTTGCGCATAGGTTTCTTCCAATACAACAATATCACGAATGATAGAAATCTCCATGACTGATCCATCAGGCTTTTCGATAGTCAAACGAACTTCTGTTCCTTTTTTTCCACGAATAAGTTTGATAGCGTCATCAATGCGCATTCCAACAATATCAACAGCATCCTTATCGCCTTGTGCAACTTTCAGGATTTTATCTTCCGGTTTCAAATGGCCTTCTTTCCACGATGGACTTCCTGGAACAATGCTTGTTACTTTAATGTAACCGTCTTTTTCCTGAAGCGTTGCACCAATTCCCTGCAATTGACCAGACATACTGATGTCAAAATTTTCTTTGTCTGCTGGTGGGAAAAACTCCGTATGCGGGTCGTAAGTTGCAGTAATAACATTCATATACATAGCCATTCGATCACCGCGATCCACTTTTCCAAGACGATCGAAAATGTCATCCTGTGTTTTTCTTACTTTATCGCGGGCTTCCTTTTCAAGATCAACATCCGACTTCAAAGTAACGCCAGCTTTTTCCGCGTCAACT
>CAZBYM010000680.1:0-1655 GCA_964495745.1 uncultured Chryseobacterium sp.
CGTGCCCCGAGGAATAATTGCATCATTGCTCTCTGCGAGTAGATCAGCCATGAGGTGAATGTAATCAGCTCTTCCCGGTATCGGAGGACACAGGTAATTGTCAGGAATATCCCATTCAACGATATTATAGTGATGTTGCAACAATGCTTTGTTCAGCATTTTTACAGCAGCAGGATTGAAAAAGTCAATTGAGTCGTCACCGTAAATATTTTCTTTGACGAATTCACCCAGTTCAGGACAAGTTGCAATCAAGGCTTTGAAATCGTATCGCTCGCGATGTTTGTTTCGTGGATGAAGGCGGGATTTTTCTTTGGGATGATCGCGTTTGGTGGGCATTTTGTGAAGGTAGGTGGAATTGCACTCTTACATTCTTTTATTGTTCATTGAAAATTGAGAGTTGTATGTTGATCATTTTTGAATGTTCAATGTCAAATGCACAACTTACAATGTTCAAGGATCAAAAAATGCCACGACTATTTCTTCTCCACAACTTTCGGCACTTTGAAATAATCCGAATCGTGTTTAGGTGCGTTCATCAGGATTGCCTTGTGCGAAAGAGGCGGAAGAATTTCATCTTCGCGTAAGCGATTTACTTCATCCGTCATGTAGATAAGCGGTTCGATTCCGTCTGTATTGAGTTCGCTTAATTTCTCAACGAAACCAATCATGCGGTTCATGTCAGTGATCATTTTCTCTTCACCTTGCGCGTCAAATTCGAGGCGGGCAAGATGAGCAATATCACGAACGGTTTTGCTATCTACTTTCATGGCGTTGTAATTCTCCGGCAATAATTTCTCTAGCCTGATGACGCAAATGTACCAAATCTTCTTCTGAAAGTCCCTTCGTTAGAATCGGCTTGTGTACTGTTACCTGAGCAATTCCTGGCCGACCATGTGCTTTGAAAAATCCGCCATTTTGTAACAGTTTCCAGTTGTTTTTGAATGTCACGGGTACAATTGGCACCTGATGATCAATAGCCATTTTGAAAGCACCATTCTTGAATGGTTTCAATTGTCCTCGTGCTTCAATTGTTCCTTCAGGATACATAAAAACACTTTCTCCTTTTCTGAGTTTTTCACTCACGGCATGATAAGCGGTATACGAACCGGTGCGTGATTTTCTATTCACGTAAATATTCATATCTCGAAAAAATATTCGGAGCAGCGGCGCTTTGTCAATTTCTGCTTTTCCCATGTAAACGAAGTATTTTGGAATTGCAATATAGCTGAGAGGAATATCGAGATACGATGCATGATTGGCAACATAAATACAAGTTTCAGGCAATTCTTCTTTGGGAATTTCATAGTTCACGCGAACGAAAACGCCTGGAACATTCGCCACCCATCTTGCCCAGAAACGCATGAATGAAAACGCAGCGCCGTACCGATGTTTTTTGATTAATAAAACAGCAAACACCGGATACAATACAACCAATCCCACAACAAAGTTGAGAATGAAGAAGGATTTCCAGAATGCACGCGGGAGAAGTCCGGCGTAGTGGGAGAACATGGTGCAAAGATAGTTATTCAGTGCGCAGTGCGCAGTCGCGATTGACTGCGAACTGCGCACTGAATTTTGCTACTTTTGTGATGAAATCCCCTGATTTATGGCACGAATTCTCACCGGCATACAAGCAACGAATATTCCTCACTTAG
>CAZBYM010000681.1:0-1640 GCA_964495745.1 uncultured Chryseobacterium sp.
CAAGTTTCACTAAGCGATCGTACAGCAATGCGCTATCGCCAACCATTGTGATGGTGAGTTGATCTGTTCCAAGCCATTTGTGCGCAAGACTATCGATTTCTGCCTTAGTCATCGCTTGAAGAATCTGATTTTGCGTTTGCGTGTAATTATCGGGCAGATTATAATCGATGATATTTTTCATGAAGAATAATTTCTGATATGGATCTTCATAACGCAATGCTTCTTTCTGAGAGATCGCTTTCTTCATGTACGAAAGTTCTTCTTCCTGAATACCATTTTTCTCGTAGGTAGAAATGATGCTTACAAATTCTGCGATTGCACTATCAGACGATGTTGCGCGCACGCCAGCGGAGGCATTGAATGTTCCTGTGTATGCGTTGCCGCCAAATCCTGCTCGTGCTCCGTATGTCCAGCCATGATTTTCACGCAAACTCAAATTGATTCGAGAATTGAAATGTCCACCCAATGGATAATTCATAAGATTAGCGCGGTAATATTCTCCAGTTGCATCATATGGCATCGTTATTCTTCCAACACGAATTTCAGATTGTGCGGCTTGCTTTTTGTCGTACAGGAAAATGGTTGTTGGACCAGGCTTTGCGTTTGATTGCAATTCAGATGGCTTCTTCAAAACAACTCCTGTTGATTTCCAATTCTGAAGGAACATCATCTTTTTCAGCAACGGTTCTTTCGCCAGATCAGATACGACAACCAAGCGGGAGATATCCGGAGAAATCATTTGCTTGTAGTATGCTTTTACATCTTCAAGCGTGAGTTTCTCAACTGTTTCTTTCGTTCCGATTTGCGGAATCGCCATGATGTGGCCTTCACCGTAAAGCATTTTGGAGAAAATGAAATCAGCCATCGAGGAAGGTTGCGTGGACATGTTCGCTATTGATTCGAGCTGACGCTGCTTCACCAAATCAAATTCTTCCTGATCCCATTTCGGATGGAAGAGTTTTTGTTCGAGCAATGCGAATGTAGAATCCAGATTGCGCGACATGCTTGTAACGAAAATCTGAATTTCATCAGAAGTAAGTCCAACGGAAATTTCACTTCCAAGCAATTCGATTTTTTCTTCGATACGTTCAGCGGAATATTTTTCTGTGGATTGATCAAACATTCCAACGAGCAATTGTGCAACACCTGCTTTCGCAACATCTTCCTGACGATGGCCTGCGCTTATGCTCAACAGCATGTACGTGCGTGGAACTTCTTTGCTTTCTGTTCCGATGTATTGCATTCCATTGGAGAAAACTCCTCTCCACATGGATGGTGGAACAGGAGCAGGCGTTGGCCCAGGAGTTGGTTGCACTGAACGGTTGAAGAAATCAGTGGCTTTGCGCATCTGAAGATTTTTGTATTCCGCACTTTCTTCAGCGCCGGGATTGTGATCAGGAATTACATAATTATCTGGCTTCGCAGGCGCCATTCCTTTTCCTTTCGGCAGAACGCTCAACGCAACTTTAGCTTTTCCTTTGATGTATTTGTTGTAAACGCGCATCACGTCTTCTTTCGTTACTTTTTTGAAACGATTGAGATCTTTCGCCACCATATTCGGATTCCCGTAGAACGTGCTGTATGCTGCGAGCGTAGCACCTTTTCCCTGCACGGAAGTCAGATCATCTAAGAAATAGGTT
>CAZBYM010000682.1:0-1639 GCA_964495745.1 uncultured Chryseobacterium sp.
TCAAAATCTGCAAATGCTGCATTCATCAAGCTATCTGCTTCACTCAAAGTGTGGCCGGGATACATCCTGATCATGCACATCGTTTGGCCGGCGAGTTCCATGCTGACCTGAAACATGGAGGCGACTTGTGCAATTCCTGTTTCGATAAATGTCTTGTAGAATACGGAACCTTTTCCTGAGGAAAGAATTGAAGTGAGAGCGTCCAGCGCGGCATCATCTTCATGCATTGCATTAACCGAAGGCCATGCAACGGAAAGCTGTGGGAAACGAATATTGTCTTCGTAAGAAATGTATCGATCTGCTTTCAATACAGGAAGCATTTTATCCATTGCTTTCACTTCAGGTCCGCGTGGAATCGTTCCGAAATATTTCTCTACGAGTGCGAGCGCTTGAGTCAGATTAACATCACCGGAAATTGTAAGTGTTGCATTGTTTGGTCCGTACCAACGCAGGAAGAAATTTTTCAAATCATTTACACCTACGCGATCCAGATCAGAGATATATCCAATTGTTGACCACGAGTAAGGGTGGCCTTCCGGATACATAGCTTCACCAATTTTTTCCCAGACCAATCCGTATGGAGCATTCTCATAACGTTGTCCGCGCTCGTTCTTCACTGTGGCACGTTGCACTTCGAATTTTTTCTGTGTCACAGAATCAAGAAGGAAACCCATGCGATCCGACTCAAGCCAAAGAGCGAGTTCAAGATAATTTGATGGAACTGTTTCAAAATAGTTTGTGCGATCGGTGTTGGTTGTACCATTGAGATTTCCACCCGCTTCGTTCACAAGTTTGAAATGCTGTTCGTCGGCAACGTGTTCCGATCCTTGAAACATCATGTGTTCGAAAAAGTGTGCGAAGCCTGAACGTCCTACTTGTTCGCGTGCAGAACCAACGTGATACGTTACATCTACATACACAACAGGATCGGAATGATCTTCGTGAATGACAAGCGTAAGCCCGTTTGGAAGAACATATTTGGAATAAGGAATTACAAGTTGACCAGCGCCGTTGGTGGTTACTTTTTCTACCAGTTTCGCTTTGTTCGGAGCAACCGGGGCAATTTGCGCGTTCAGAGTTCCTGCAAAGAGGAAGGCAACAATTGCTAAATGCTTGATTTTCTTCATCATCAGCAAATTTAGTAAAAGACCAATGGTAATTACCTCGAAAAATGGCATTAAACAAGATTAACATGATCAACGGTTTGTACGGCTGAGGAGTGTTGTATCTTTGTGGAGTTGATAGTATGCGGAGAGACCGCAATTCATTCAAAACACACAAAAACACGAATATCATGTATCCTCCACAGTTGGTAATGCCGATGAAAGAAGAGCTTACAAAAGCAGGTTTCGAAGATGTAACGGCAGCTGATCGCGTTGATTCAGTAGTAAAAGAAGAAGGAACAGTATTGATGGTTGTCAATTCTGTTTGTGGATGCGCGGCAGGGGCTGCTCGCCCGGGTGTGCGTATGTCACTTGCTGGCGACGGAAAAAAACCTTCGAAGCTTACAACAGTTTTCGCTGGATTTGATTCTGATGCAGTAGCTCAAGCGAGAAAATATTTTGCACCATATCCACCATCATCACCTGCGATTGCATTGTTCAAAGACGGAAAGTTGGTTCATTTTGTAGAGCGCCAT
>CAZBYM010000683.1:0-1620 GCA_964495745.1 uncultured Chryseobacterium sp.
GTATGAAGATGCTGATTCGCTCGTTATGATTCGTGGGAAACGATTCACACGGAAAGTTGTTGGCAGAGAATTTCTATTTCCCAATGCAACAGGCACGATCAATTTGCCTTTGTATACCTATACCTGTTATCTGAATTCTGGTTCTGAAGATGACTACGATGAGTACAGCATGTCGTTTGATCTGCTCACCGAACCTGTCAGTATAAAATCAATTCAACTTCCACCTCACGATACTTTAGTTGGTTATTCCGGCGATGTAGGACGATTGCAATTAAGTTCTCGCTTGTTTGACGACACAACGAAAGCTTGGGAACCAATAAAGTTTGTACTCACTTTATCTGGTGAATGCAATTTTCAATTTATGATCGCACCTGAGTTGAATCTTCCCAAAGGATTAAAATCTCAACTGATAAATACTTCAGACTCGGCGCTTGAATACGAAAAAGTTTTTCAAGGAATGAAATTTTTTACTTATCTGATTACACCGGAAGCGGAAGGCGACTATGATTTATCAGGTATCAATTATACTTATTTTGATAGCTATAAAAAAGAATACATTTCAGTAACAACTTCGGGTCATAAAATTCATGTCAATCCAGGTGAAAAAATTGATGCGGATTCCGAGAGCAATTTACCAGATTCATTTCTGACCCGAACAAGAAAAAAACCAACCACACTTCTTGTAACACTTGGTTCAATCTTGCTGGTTACTGCGGGTTTCTTCTTCATGAGAAACAAAAAGAAAAAGAAGCAGCGGCTGATTGAAGAGTTTATTGCTCTTGAGAAACAAAAAACAGTCGCGAATGCCGAATTCATTCCGCCTCCGGACCGATCTGTTCAGGAGGCAATGAGATTAATAAGTGACGCAGGCATGTTTCTTCAGAACGGATTAACTATTCAATCGATTCATGCGTTGTATGAAGCCGTCATTGTAAGAATTTGCGGGATTACGAAAATGAGAAAGGAAGAAATTTCCGTGAACACTCTAAAGTATCGTCTCACTTTAGCCAAAGTACCGGATGAAGTAGCGACCGAAACTCTAAAAATGTTGGAAGAACTTAAACTTAAGCGTTACACAATGTCTTCTGCTGATTTTGTCGCGGCTCAAGTCTCAATTCAAAAAACCTTAGCACTAATTAGTAAATTGGGCTAAAACGCCCAATAAGTAAGCCTTGCAGGATTCAGTGATTTTGCTAGCTTTGTTCTGGCAAACTTATGAAAGACATGTATTTACGTACCAAAATAGTTACACTGCTGTTCTTGGTTCCATTCTTTGCACCTGCTCAACAAGGTTCAACACCTGTCGAAGGTCAAAATCCAATGGCGCCGATAACTGCACGAGTTGGCGATCCTTCTACCCCGCTTGATGGAAGCACAGTTCTTGGTCCTACTTTCGCTATGAGTGAGTGCGGATTGAACTACACAACTTTTTCTCAGAAAATAGGTCAACGTTATTCCCCAGTTGGAGTTGGGCAACCGGCTCCATTTACGATTGCAGGAATTCCGGCCAGCGCTGTGATTCAAGCGGCGTATGTATGGTGCGATGCTTCAGGAAATGGCGCGGCAATAAACATTACCGTTACAAATCCTTTTACCGTTCCAACTGCATATGGAATGACA
>CAZBYM010000684.1:0-1617 GCA_964495745.1 uncultured Chryseobacterium sp.
GCGTATACTATAAGTAGCTTGAAGCCCTCCAGATTTAATTAATATTCCGTAAGGAACATTGCCTTTGAAGATTGTGTCGTTCTCCAGTTTAGTTTTCTGGGCGAATGCTAATCCTGGAATCAATAATGTGAGGAGCAGAAGATTTTTCATTTTGCAAGTTTGATCGAAATTAATCAATTTACGCGCGCGCATAACCCTTTGGGGGCTATAACCCTCAAAGCCTTAATAACCTTTGCGGGGTTAATTCACCAACCAAGCTATCTTTGCCCCATGCACTTCCAAAAAGGCGATAAAGTCCGATTCCTCAACGAAACCGGCGAAGGAACATTCGTCCGCAATACGGGCGGAGGAATGGCAATTGTGGAAGTTGACAACGGATTCGAATATCCTTTTCCAATCAATCAACTTGTTCCGGTTAAAGCGCATGAACGGGAGTCGCGAGTTGAAGAACCAAGGGCCGAATATTTTTCGCAAACAAATTCGCCGGTTGATGAAACTTTGAATTCTGATTTTCCGGAAGGAATATTTATTGTTTTCCAACCCCAGAACCAAAACATTCCTTCCGCTGGAGAAATTGACGTGTACGTTTTGAATCGAAGCGAATACGATATCTTCTTTACGATTTCGTTGAAAGATGGTCGCGACTGGATTTGTATTCAATCGGGAACTCTTGCTCCGGGAAGAAAAGCTGAAGTTGACACGCTTACTCCGGCTGATATTGACGAATGGGGACAAGCGAAAACAGATGTGATATTCTACAGCGACGAGCCTTTCGAACATATTTCTCCCGTAAGCGAGATAGTCAAACTTCGTGGAGTGAAATTCATGAAAGATTCTTCGTATCAATCTCATTTACTTAGCGAGAAAAAATGTTACGTGGCTGAAATCTGTTTGATTGGAGATGTGCAGCAAGAAGAGCAAGAAAAACCTTTCGTGACCAACGACGACCTTAAGAAAATGATGGCGCTTAAAGAGCGAATGGCATCAGCGAAGAAAATTTCTGTTCCTCATCAGAAGCATCAGGTTCTCGAGAAGGAAGTTGATTTACACATCGAAGAATTACTCGACAACTGGTCGGGAATGAGTAATGTTCAATTGCTCGATGTTCAACTCAAGCGTGTTCAGAAAGAAATGGACGCAGGAATAGCCGCACACATGCGAAAAGTAGTTTTCATTCATGGAGTAGGGAATGGGCGATTGAAAGCGGAAGTGAGAAAATTATTGGCGACGTATAGCAACGTTCGGATTCATGATGGATCATATTCACGTTTTGGTTTCGGCGCGACCGAGGCGGAGATTATCTAGTTCACGTCAGATTTTTGGCTCAATTTTTGATAAACCTTCAAGGTCTTAAGACATTCAAGGTTTAACTTTTCACCCAATTGCTTAACGGAACCCTCCACTTACGAATAGAGTAGTTTTTTGTCAATTCTGAAGTGTAAATTTCAGAATGAGAAAATTCTACGGTTCATTTTTACTTGTTGCAATTTGCAGTTGCGCGTTAAACGCACAGTTTTATTTCGCCCCGCGAGTTTCATACTACTTTCCTGTTACAAAAGATCTCATTGCCACGCATGTATCTGCGCCGAGTTCGACTGGTCACTATCAATTCGATGG
>CAZBYM010000685.1:0-1615 GCA_964495745.1 uncultured Chryseobacterium sp.
TGAGCGGCCTTTATCAAGCCGAGATTACCTTCGTTGATGAGGTCGGGCAAACTTAATCCTTGATTATGATATTGCTTGGCAACTGAAACTACAAAGCGAAGATTCGACCGAACCATTTTATCCAGTGCGGCAATATCGCCCGCATGAATTTTTTTCGCCAATTCCACTTCTTCCTCAGCGGTAATCAATCCTTCGCGGCTGATTTCATGCAAATATTTTTCCAGCGAAGCGGTTTCGCGGTTGGTGATTTGCTTAGTGATTTTTAACTGACGCATTCTTGTATAATAAAACAGACTTTAAATGTACACAAAAGAGTTCAACTCCGAAAAAAGCGAATACAAATGTATGTGTAGAAATGGAATGAGCAAATATTTAGAAGAAAATATATACCGGCAGTAAGTCCGATAGTTTTCGGGATGTTTACCGATTACCGACAACTGATTACCTGTATTTATGATTGCTTTGCTCTTTCTTCTCTGGGAATCAAAACTTTTCTTGAAAGTTTCATCTTGCCGGAGCGTGGATCAACATCAAGGAGTTGCACTTTCACTTGATCGCCTTCTTTGAGTATTCCGTCCAGAGAATCAATTCTCCTATGTTCCACTTCTGAAATATGAAGAAGTCCTTCTTTGCCGGGGAAAATTTCCACGAATGCCCCGTAAGGCATGATGCTCGTTACTTTTCCCATGTAAATTTCTCCTACTTCAGGAACAGTAGTGATGGCTTTGATTCTAGCAACCGCTTTGTCAATTCCTTCTTTGTTGTCAGAGAAAATATCTATCACTCCTTTGCCATTTATTTCTTCAATGGCGATAGTGGTATCGGTTTCGCGCTGAAGTTCCTGTATAATTTTTCCGCCTGGTCCGATTACAGCGCCAATAAATTCTTTTGCTATAACAAGTTGAACAATTCTTGGAGCGTGTGATTTATAATCTTCTCTCGGCTTGGACATTGTTTTTTCCATTTCAGCGAGAATGTGCAAGCGACCTTGTCGTGCCTGGTCGAGCGCTTTCGCCATTACTTCGTAAGGAAGTCCGTCTACTTTCAGGTCCATTTGTGTAGCGGTGATTCCGTCTTTTGTTCCTGTTACTTTAAAATCCATATCTCCGAGATGGTCTTCATCTCCGAGAATATCTGAAAGCACTGCGAATTTTTTATTGTCGGTGATTAACCCCATTGCGATTCCTGAAACAGGTTTTGAAATCTGGACTCCCGCATCCATCAGCGCCAGACTTCCAGCGCAAACTGTTGCCATGCTTGACGAGCCGTTTGATTCAAGGATATCGGAAACTATTCGGACAGTATATGGATTGTCTTTCGGCATCACTTGTAAAAGCGAGCGCTGAGCAAGATTTCCATGACCTACTTCGCGTCTGCTTGTTCCACGCATCATTTTCACTTCTCCTGTAGAGAACGGAGGAAAGTTGTAATGAAGCATGAAATTTCTTTCTCCCTGCAATACTGCTCCGTCAATGGTGAGCGTATCCATTTTTGTTCCGAGCGTAACGGTGGTGAGTGATTGTGTTTCACCTCTTGTAAATAAGGCTGAACCGTGTGTCATCGGGAGATATCCTACTTCACTTGTTATCGGGCGGATGTCAGTTGTTTTTCTTCC
>CAZBYM010000686.1:0-1613 GCA_964495745.1 uncultured Chryseobacterium sp.
AATTACGCGAAGGGAAATATTTGAAAATAACCGATAGAAAGAAGGAGATTTTCAAAACTTCAGGTGGAAAATATATAGCACCTCAGCGCATTGAAAATTTCCTTTGTGCTTCACGATTCATTGAACAGGCGATGGTAGTTGGTGAAAGTGAAAAGTTCGCTGCTGCCATTGTTGTGCCTTCATTCGCATTCCTGAAAGAATGGGCTGCACGAAAAGGATTGAAAATCGGCGATAGTAATGAGGAAATGGCGGCCAATAAGGATGTCTATGCCCGTCTCATGCAGGAAGTCGAGCTGGCAAACAAAAATCTTGCTCAATTCGAAACGATTAAGAATATCGCCATAATTCCACGGGTGTTTTCAGTAGACACCGGAGAATTGACTCCTAAGCTCAGCTTAAAGCGGAAAGTGATCATGAAAAATTACGAAAGCCAGGTTGCCGCTCTATTCAAGGCCTGAGCGCTTTTCTGATTGAATTTTACTGAAAATGGCTGATTTTTCTCATCTTGAGTTTACAGATTAACCTATGCATGCATAACAAATAATTCCTACTTTTAGGGAATGAAATTAGTCGTGCAGAAAGAAACCTATTGTTCCAGAATTAAGCAATCGTGGCATTCCATTTCGAGAATGTATAACGCAGTTGGAGTGAAGCACGATCTTACTACTACGCTGGGATTTATTCTTCTCCAGATTAATTCAACGCGTGGAATTCCTTCAACATCTATTGGCCATGCATTGGGAATGGAAGCAACCAGTCTGGTGCGTACGCTCGACATGATGGAGAAAAAAGGATGGATAAAGCGAAAAAAGGATGCAAAGGATGCCAGGAAAGTGATGATCGTTCTCACTGCAAAAGGAAAATTGAAACGTGATATTTCAAGATTGGCAGTTCAGAATTTCAATCAAAGTGTGGAGAAAAAAATTGGCAAAGCTAAATTGAAAATATTTGCAGAAGTAATTGAAAAAATAAATGCTATCGCGGGTGATGCACCTGCAAAATAATATTCAGTCATGACACGAGTAATCAGAAAAGTTGCAGTGCTTGGTTCCGGTGTAATGGGATCAAGAATCGCTTGCCATTTTGCCAATGTTGGTTTGGAAGTCTTTTTGCTGGATATCGTTCCTCGAGAATTGAGCGCAGCAGAGCAACAAAAGGGATTGACTCTTGAAAGCAAAATTGTGCGTAATCGTATTGTGAACGATTCGTTGCAGGGTGTTCTGAAAAGCAATCCTTCTCCGGTGTATAGCAAAACTGTTATCGGCAGAATAAAGACGGGAAATTTTGATGACGATCTTAAAGACATTGCTTCTTGCGATTGGGTAATTGAAGCGGTCGTTGAGCGCCTTGATATCAAGCAACTGGTTTTCGAAAAGGTGGAACTATTCAGAAAACCCGGAACGTTAATTTCAACAAACACTTCAGGAATTCCTATTCATCATCTGGTAGACGGACGCTCAGAAGATTTCAGAAAGCATTTTTGTGGAACCCACTTTTTCAATCCACCGAGATATTTGCGTTTGCTCGAAATAATTCCGGGCCCTGAAACGAATCAAGAAGTCATTGATTTCCATTTGCATTACGGAGAATTGCATTTGGGAAAAACAACGGTC
>CAZBYM010000687.1:0-1612 GCA_964495745.1 uncultured Chryseobacterium sp.
CGGCATCGACTTGGTGTTGCGAAGAGTCAGTTACTACTGCAATAACACGGGCTTTACAACGGATATTATTCTCTCGTGTTTCCGGATCGCT
This sequence comes from uncultured Chryseobacterium sp., assembly GCA_964495745.1. Taxonomy (GTDB): domain Bacteria; phylum Bacteroidota; class Bacteroidia; order Palsa-965; family Palsa-965. The sequence continues at coordinate 92 of CAZBYM010000687.1, forward strand.
GATAATTCGTACACTAATTGGAGTTTCTCGATCAACGGAATTTTTGCTTTCGTAAAATGATTCCAAATGGAACTGTACAAGCGCAAGTCCTGCAAAAGCGAAAAACAAAAACGTTACTCCACCATGCCAAGAATAAAATACTGAATTTTTACGAACGAGTCTGCTCAATATTTCCTTCGCGCAGAACAAAATTATGCACGCAACAATTAGAATCTGAAAATTCCAGTCCAGGCGAAATCCAAGTGCAATTCCTATTGCGAAAGGAACAACAATCCGAACCAGTGGAAAAGGGGCAAGAAATTTTTGCACGCCCGAAACTACGGAAGGAGGTTGGCGCTAGTCGGTATTAAACGTTTGTAAACGGTTAATGTGGGCGACTTACCCTTGGCGCCCTTGGCGGTAATATCGCTTTCCAATGGCTTTGATCCTCTTTATCCGTTTACAAATGTTTAATACCGACTAGCATAAATCATGTGTTTTATGTTTGCCAAAATATAAACTTGAAATTTAATGAATAGAGAAGATTTAGCAGACCATGAATTTGAAAGCATTCAAAAAGGCAGAACATTGGACCAAATTGGTAAAGACATTGTTGATTCAGCATACCAGGTTCACAAAACAATGGGATCCGGATTATACGAAGCGGTTTACCAGGAATGTATGGAGCGAGAATTTCGTCACCGCAATATTCCATTCTCGAGGCAAGAACCAATAACAATCACCTACAAAGGCGAAGAATTGGACACCAAGTACGTCGCTGATTTGGTAGTTGAAGGCCGTGTGATCATTGAATTGAAAGCAGTAACAGAACTCGTTCCTTTGTTCGAAGCACAGTTGTTGAATTATCTGAAGTTGACCAACACTCAGCTTGGGTACTTGATCAATTTCAATGTCCTGCTAATCAAGGACGGAATAAGAAGACGAGTGAACAATTACAAGGATTAGCAAGCAACTTTCTTCGCGTTCTTGGCGGTTAATTTATTCCTGAGTTATGTGTAGCAATTGTAACTTTTGCAAAAAATAAATCGGGCTAATGGAAAAACAAAAATTGTGGAAGATATTTCCGCCGTCCTGCTAAAACGTTAATATACTTCACACTTAGCCGCCAACAACGTATTCTGCAATAACCCCGTTATCGTCATCGGACCTACGCCTCCAGGAACAGGAGTAATCCAACTGCACTTCGGAGACACGCTTTCAAAATCAGCATCGCCCTTCAATCGCCAACCAGCTTTGGTATCAGGCGCATCAACTCGCGTTGTTCCAACATCAATCACCACAACTCCATCCTTCACCATTTCACCTTTAAGAAAACCGGGTTTACCTAAAGCAAGTACAATGATATCTGCTTGTTTAGTAAACAATGAAATATCCGGGGTACGACTGTGACAAACAGTTACTGTGCAATTTCCAGGTTTGGAATTTCGGGTAAGAAGAATACTCATCGGTGAACCAACTATGTTACTTCGTCCAATCACAACACAATGTTTTCCGTTGGTTTCGATTCCTGAACGTTCCAAC
>CAZBYM010000688.1:0-1611 GCA_964495745.1 uncultured Chryseobacterium sp.
TGCCCGCAAGCGTTTCGAAATTGGTGAAGAGCAAGAGTAAACTCCTTTGTGTAATGGTTCGCTTTACTTGCGCATATAATTTTCCGTAATCCGATTCCTGATAACCGGTTTTCGCTTTGTAGAGCATTTCAAGAACGTGCATCATCTGCAATCCTTTTCGTTCGGCTTTCAATGTTCCATGAATGCGATGAGAAAATGTTATTACGCCGGCCTTGTCGTATTTCAACATCGCAATATTCGAAATCACCAAGGAAGCGTTGATCGCATAATCGAGCAAGGTCATTTCCTCGAATGGCATTTTCATCACTCGACCCATGTCAATGAGAGAATACACCTGCTGCGATTTTTCATCTTGATAGGTGTTCACCATCAAACGGTTTCTTCGAGCAGTTGCTTTCCAGTTCAATGTGCGCGGATCATCACCTGTCACGTAATCTTTGATTTGATCGAACTCTGCATTTGTTCCGATGCGACGAATCTTCTTAATTCCTGCATCAACCAATCGATGTGAAATCGCAAGCAATTCGTACTTCCTCATTTGAATGAACGAAGGATACACAGGAACCGTAATGTCGTTGTCGAAGAGAAAACGGCGCTCAACCAATCCGAGAATAGTTGATACAAGAACGTTAACAGCACCAAAAGTATATTCGCCTCTGCGCACTGGACGCACATGATAAGAAAGCATTTTCTTGCCGAATGGTCCAACGAATGCTTTGAACGTAAGATTTCTCGCTTGAAATTGAACAGGAAGTTCGTCCACAACACGTAACCAAACAGGATATGGAAATTTATTCTCCAAATAAATCTTGATTTCATTTCGATCGCCATTCGAAAGTTTCTCCATCATTTCGCGACGAGCAAACAATCCCTTCCGACTCCAAAGTAAAATGAAATCAGCAAGTAGAATAAACGGCAATGCGATTACAGCAGTCCATACAATTCCATACAGAAAGGGCCATTTCCACGAGAGCAGAGCTACCAGCACCAGCAGCCCGCACACGATGAAAAATCGTCCGGTGAAAAATATGGATTTATAAAGTCTAACCATTAACAATTAATTATTTACTATTCTCAATTTTCGATTTTCCAAGAGCGATCGTGGAAAATAGAGAATTGAGAATTTTTATCTCGGTACTTCTACTTGCTGCAATATCTGTCTGATAATCTCTCCTGCCGTAAGTCCTTCCATTTCGCGTTCCGGTGTAAGCATCACACGGTGTTGCAAAACAGGAATTGCTACTTCGCGAATATCATCTGGTGTAATGAAATCTCTTCCACGCATTGCCGCAATTGCTTTTGATGAAGTAAGAATTGCCAGCGAAGCGCGTGGTGAAGCTCCAAGATGCAGCGAAGAATTGTTTCGTGTTTGTGAAACAATCTGGGCTATGTAGTGCAGAAGTTGTGGCTCAACATACAAGCTGTACACCTTCTCACGGTATCGCGTAAGTTGTTCAGCGGTCATCACAGATTTTACATTCTCAATCTGTAATGAATTTTTTCTCGAGTGAAAATCCTGAAGAATTTTTGTTTCCTGTTGAAGATTTGGATAATCAACTTTAATCTTAAAGAGGAGACGATCGAGCTCCGCCTCAGGTAAACGATATGTTC
>CAZBYM010000689.1:0-1600 GCA_964495745.1 uncultured Chryseobacterium sp.
TGTCAACGGGCCTCTGTCCAATGAGCATGTTACCCTTACCCCCTGAAGGAGATAAGGGTGTGTCGCTTTCTTTTTTCCTTTTTTAATCCACAACGCTGTGGAAGAAAATGAATAATTGTTGTGAAAACATTTGGCGGCTACTGCTGCAGCTGAGGAAGCAGCTGTAACTCCAGTTACTTTAACGCTTACACTTCCCATTACAGCGACACACCCTTTTTGGGTTATTTTGCCATTTATTTCGTAATCGTGATTACTGCGGCAGCTTCTATGAGATTAATTGAACTTAATAGCCTGATTATTTCTCCTGTTTCATGAACTTGTGGAGCGTGGCGTTTTTTATTGTTTCCTTCATCAGCGATGTAAAGATTGCCGGCAGCATCGAACGCTACATCACGCGGACCGTTAAGTTGTGCAGAAGTCGCAGGACCTCCATCACCTCCAAATCCCTGCGTGCTGTCACCGGCAACAGTTGTAATTACGCCTGCGACGCTGACTTTTCTGATTCGGTTATTGTAATAATCAGCGAAATAAAGATTTCCCGCCGCATCAAATTCCATTCCGTACGGACCATAAAGTTCTGCTGATATAGCTGGTCCGCCGTCACCACTGAAACCAGATACGCCAGTTCCTGCAACCGTATAAATGTTTTGAGCAGCGCAGGATGTTGCGATGGCAAATGTGAGACTGATAATTCGAAAAAAATTGCAGAGATTCATGTTCGTTTGGAATAAAAACAATGTGCGTGTTAATTCTGGATTTATGACAGAAAGCTAAGTCAATTTAGTAAAAGTGACAACCATTATTTCTCCTTTTTGAAATAACTTGGCTTAATTCTTGCTTTATCCGACACATGAAGAAATCCATACTATTTAGCCTGTATTTCCTGTTTTCTGCAACATGTTTTGCCTTCATAAAACACGACACGATCATTGTAGGTGTTACGTACAACACAATTGAGCGTTATCAAGGTGGACGCGGAGCTATTTCACGTGTATGCAACAGGGTAATGGTGGAGGGAGTAAACCGACTTCATGGTGTTGCAATTCTGTACCATCAGTATCCATATGGAGCTATTGCTGCAATCGGAGCATATTTTGTTGATTGTCCAAATGGTTTCTGGAGATACTATTATCAAAATGGTGAAATTGAAATGTCAGGAAAATATAAACCTGTAAGTACTAAAGAAGTGATTCATGAGGCTGAAGGCGATGTGATAACCTATTATTACGATCCTGTTGAAGAACCGGGATGGAAGTATTGGGATGAATGGGGCAATCGTATTTCGAAAGAAGAACACAAAGCCGTTAATCACAAACTGACGTTGAAGCTTGCCATTCAGGATTACGAGCAGAAGAAAATGCGTTGCGAGGGAGATACAAATTGTGAAAACAGAATCAAGTACTATAAAAAAGTATATAAGAAGAAGTATCGTGGCGAAGTTTTCTGGACAGATTCGTTTCCACAAGCTGATGATAATATTGTTTATCCAATTACTCAGCGATTATTGGCTATGGATATTGCTGCAGGTGATACGAATGCTGTAGTGGAATTTCAGGGATTGCAATTTGCTACTCCCGGGTACAAAATGGATGCGCGACTG
>CAZBYM010000690.1:0-1587 GCA_964495745.1 uncultured Chryseobacterium sp.
ACTTTTGTTTTGTGCAGCGAGTCTGTTTTGGGGCTTTCACTTTCCAGGATCGATTTTGAGTCGGCTGTGAGTAATCCAAATGGCATTGTACTTTCTGTAAGCCCCATTCCGAAAAACAGACAGAAAACCACCAGCAATGATACTCCCGCAGTAAGTAATCGCTTCTTCGAGTCATTGAATTTCATAGCCAGGTTTACTATTTGAGGGATGCCTTTTGTGCGTAATTGATACCGCAAAAGAATGGATAATCCACGAGTCAACCAACTGGTGTCGTATAAGTGTTGGTTCAAACAGTTCATCTGTACACGTACCGCTCTCTGGCGTTGAGGTTACTTCCATTGCTGAATCCTCCTATCTTTACATCAATGTTCGGCACATTGCTCATTCGCATTTTCATGTTGTCCCTGATTGTGTTCAGCACAACGGAAACTGTATTTTCACAAGTTGCACCGCCGCCACCACCACCACAGAATGGATTTCCAGAGCCGGTTGTGCCTCGGCGCATGTGGACGTGGGGATTCAATGGCGGCATGATCGGATATTCTCCTCACAGGCTGGAACAAGTGAGTGGCAATAGTCATTTCCAGAGAACGGGCAATTTCGGAATGAGCGTCGTTACGGACAACGAAGGGCGCAGAAGATTATCAATTACTGCAAACACGTCAATTGGATTGCACGGCGGCGTCATGTTCAGCAATAAAAAAGGAACACATTTCTCAACAATCGAAGCGCAGTTTCAAAGCAATAAAGCGTGCTACTCATTCAACTCTCCGTTCTTCTTCACATTTCAAAGTGACACCTTCGCAAAATGGGTGATGACCGACAAATATCTGGCTTGGGGAGTTTCTTATCAGCATTCATTCAACATTTCCGGAGCGAACCATTCACCTTCTAACTCGACTTTCCTTTATCTGCGTGGGACATTCGGTCAAACTTTTTATCACCGGAATTTTGATGCCTACATCTACGAAGGTCGATTTGAAGATTGGACGCAAAATGGAACGGGAATGAAGGCGACAACATTAATGGCGAACCCTCAAAGTTTCATGCTCTCGTTTGAAGGAGGAAGAAGGAATTTCACTCTCGATTACGACAGAACATTTGACATTGGAGTAGCCGTTCATTTGCCATTCCTGAAAACGTACGAAGATCAATACGAGTTTTTCCAGAACAATGTTTCTGTTGGAAAATCGAATGTGACTTATATCGGTGCGACCGTGATGTTAAATATGCGTTACACATTCAATTACAAAATGAATGAACGCGAAAGAGATACTACTATTAAACCTCCTGATATTTATGTAAGCACAGATACGACTCGTGAAGTAGATGTTCAGGAATCGTTTACTGTTCGGAATAAGCGCGTCAAAATTTTGATTTGGGACAGGAATGAAGTAGATGGTGATGTTGTTTCTCTTTACATGAACGATCAGATTGTTAAGCAGAATCTCAAGTTGCGACGACACAAGCGCCGCATTTGGGTTAAGTTACAACCTGGCAGTAATATTCTGGTGATGTATGCTGAAAACCTTGGGGAAATTCCACCCAATACAGCAGCAGTTCAGGTGAAAGACGTAGATTTGTATA
>CAZBYM010000691.1:0-1581 GCA_964495745.1 uncultured Chryseobacterium sp.
GTCAACGTGGATATTAACCACAGTCGTGTTTTCATTGGGATGCAGAAATTCTCCATGTTTATTTCCACGAAGAATAATTTCACCGTTGATAAATTCAGCTTCGCAACGGTCAACTAAACGTTGTTCTCCGACAAATTCAATTGAGCAGAAGGTGTCTTGTGTAATAACGATTTCAAAAAGTGCATCAATAGAAATTGTATGAAAGGATGGCACCTCAACTGTTTTCGAAATGATTTCACCTTTCCCATTTTTATTGCAGGATGAGCAGAACAATGATGCTACCACAACGAATACGGTGCATCTTGAAATAAATAAATTCAACACGTTGGACTTGCTCATGCTTCTACCAATAATAACCCAAACCTATTTCCGGGAAATCCAGAATGTACAGATGCGACTTCATTGAAAAATTTGCAAAAAAATGTTCTGAGAACTTGTAACGCACTATAGCGCGATTGTACATCACATAGCCATTCAGTTTGTCTGTCAGGCCCAGATAAAATCCCTCCTGAACGATCAATGAAAGGCGGTTGTAAACAAATTCCTGCGCCAGATGAATTCCTGTCAGAAAGGAATTGGATGGTTTGTATGGTTTGTTTAATCGGTTCATTTGTGCTTCTGTGGAAGCGTCATAAAACACATCAGCTCCAATTCCAAGCGCAAATTTGTATTTCAATCTGCGTTTTGCATCGAATGAAAGCGACACTGCAGGATATTGAAATGATTCAAAAGTCCGGGTGTGTTTCATTCCACCATTGAGCAATACTTCGTAAGTAAAAAATGGCTGAAATTCGGCGATACGTATTGCGGTTTTTTCATTTTGTTTTCCAATTCCATATGCAAGTCCTGCTGTAAGGGTCGAGAAATTCAATCCTACGTTGGGTTCACTTAAGTTGGCATTGGAAATATGTGAGAACGAAAGTCCAAGTTCTGCAGACAATCTCTTGTTGATTCTAAATTTTCCAATGACGTCGGCGTGATAATGAATGTTGAAATGCGAACCAATCGCGAGATTCTGGTAGTTATTATCCTGATTATATTTTTTTGTGGCGTAAGAGAATCCAACACCCATCTGATAGCTCAGATCAAAACGTTTTCTCCGCAGAATATTCAATGAATAATATGGATAAACAGTGTACTGATCACCGAATACACTTTTATTTCCCATTGTAGCATAATAGAAGCTTACGCCAAACGCCGGAAATCTGTAAAGATGTTCCCAAATATTCTTTCCGGAAGTTGGTTTGCAAATATTGATCTCGAATCCGCGAACATAATCGTTCGAGATGTAACTCATGAATCCGTATTCGGGTAACAACAGTCCGTGTTGAATATTGGCACGTATTATCCAATTTGCAACTGAATCGACCTGCCCGTGCAATTTCGAAGTCATCATCAAACTCAGTGCAATGATGACTACTCGTATATTCCTGCAGGTTTTCAATCTAAAATTCGTGTTGAGCAATGTTATTCTCACTGGTAAAGTCTTCGTCTAAGATCGGTATATTCGTATCAAATTGGAAGTAAGAAATGTCGTCAATAGAAGAAAAAAAAGAAGCATTTGGAAGAATGCTGAAAATC
>CAZBYM010000692.1:0-1561 GCA_964495745.1 uncultured Chryseobacterium sp.
CGCCTGAATATTTCTCATCTTCTCCAGATCAAAGAGTCGATCTTTCGCTTTCATCGCAAGACGAAAATATTTGATCATGCTGTCTTGGTGAACTGTAGCTTCATAACTTTTGTAGAGAAATTCGTACGACCTCAATAGTTGATCGTTGTATTCCCATTCCCACCCGATGCCTCTTGCAATCTGTGCATGAAGAATCGTGCTGTCGAATTGTTTTGCATCCAGATAAATCTGCGCGAAATTGTTGTGTGCATTTGCAGTTGTGAAATAATCTTCGTGTTCAACGCCTAATGCTATGGCGCGACGAAGAAAAGGCACTGCGAGATCAAAGTCTCTGTTTGCAACGTAAATGTCTGCAACTGTTCCCAACGCACCGGCCAGATTTCTGTCGTCACTCAATTCGGTATACAAGCCAACCGCTTTCTGACCATACACCAAGGCCGAATCATTCCTTCCTGCCTGCGAAAAACCAAAACCAAGGTTATTGTAAGAAGCCGCTAATGATTTTTGATCACCACTCGTATGCGCAAGAGAAATTCCTCTTTTATAATACAGAATCGCTTCGGTTGGCTGCTGTGCATAGATGTAACAGTTGCCAATAGTTTTGAGTGCAGTCAGAATTCCAAACGTGTCAGTTCTTTCTTCGAAATGTTGGAGGTTCTTCAGTCCGATAGTTACTCCGCTTGCATAATCTCCGATGCTACCCAATCGGCCGGCGACACAAAGCTGCGTGTAATCAATACCAACTTCATCATCCTGGGTTTTGAAATAAGTAAGCGCCGCTTTTCCTTGAATAAGTGCTGCGCTATCGTTTGCTATGTCAGTAACAAGATATTTGATGAGCACACGACCCTTGGAAGAAGGTTTGTCCGCTGCATTATATGCGCTCAGAACAGAATCAGGAATAGGCTGAGCCACCAACACGATGTTTAGCAACACAGCGATGAGCAGCAAAACTCGCTTTTTCGCAGGAAAAAAGATTGGCATGGCTAAGCAATATAGGAAAGTTATTGCTGCCGCTCGTCAAGACAAACGCAATTATCACATGATGGTTAATTTCACTTCAGAAATACGGCAATCTGATCTTTCAGATGTACACGTCGCATACGAAGTTCATTCAAGTGTTGATCTTCCACCAATCCTTTTGCGTGATCAAGTTCCTTCTCAATTTTTTCAATCTCGCGATCAACTTCCAGATACGCATCAGAAACTTTCAGAAAATCGTGATTGCTTGCTCTTAGGTTATGAATTTTCACTTCGTGATCAGGAAAATCGTGGTGTAAGTCGTGTTTTAACATGGCTGGTTCTTTTTTTTCAAAAGTAGAAGCGTTGTGGTTTTATTGACATGACGAGAATCAAAGTTGAGGGTGATGGATGTCATGCGGTGATAGTACACGGAACAGTGAGGGAATAGTACGCGGATGACGCCGATAGCACGGAATATCGCGGATTGACTTCCTTATGCAATCTTAGAACAAGACTACCCGCACTTTTTTCCGTGTTCATCTGCATGTTCTGCGTATTCCGCGTACCATTATGCAACTCCATCAGCGAAAATCGGTTC
>CAZBYM010000693.1:0-1560 GCA_964495745.1 uncultured Chryseobacterium sp.
GCCAGACTTTTCCAAGATAGTTGTAGCACTCAACCAGAATAAAATGATCATTGATTTTAAGACATAGCGCTTCAGATTTTTCGAGCCAATAAATGGCAGAATCATTTTGATTCAAGTAGGAATGGAGAATTCCTATATTGAGATAACTCGATGCCAGACCGGTTTCATCGCCAATTTCTTTTCGCAATATTAATGCTTCACGATTCATCTGCATGGCTTGAAATAAACTGTCACGATTTCTCCAAACTATAGCCATGTATGACATTGATTCGGCCATCAGACCTTTATCATTCTCATTTTTTCCGGTTATCAGAGCTTTCTCGTAAAGACTCATTGCTGAATTTTCGTCGTTCAACAAATAGTACAATCGTCCCAGGAGATTCTGGCAATGACCTTCGAGAATGTTTAACGATGATGCGGATGCAATTGAATTTGCGCGAAGACAATGCGTGAAACTTTTTGAATAGTCACCTGCGAGGTTATGCAAGTAGCCAATCTTGTATAAACACCACGCATATCCGCTACTATCACCTAATGATTGGTAAATTGTGGCGGCACTGTCAAGCGAAACTAATGCCAAAGATGTTTGACCAGAAGGAATAAGTTCAGAACCTAGTGAGTAGAGTGACTTGGCAAGCTCAATTTGATTTCTTGTTGAACGATGAACAGCAACATGTTTTTTAAGACTGTCAATTTTGTCCTGTTGAGCATAGCCGTAGCTTACTGAACACAGTGCAAGCAAAACGAAAGTCAATTTATTCATGAATTCAAGTCTTACTCAAATATATGAAATCCGTTGCGCGATGCATGAAGAAAAGTGCGGAACACTTGCCACAGTTTTCATTGTTCTTTGATAGCGATTTATTTTTTCGTCCGCATGCGAAACTTTATTACCCATGTTGCTATCATAACAATCATAACCGAGAATAAAAAATTGGTCAGGACCACAGCCCAAGGTGTTTCATAGACAGGTATTCCCAGATTTAAGTAGTGCGATATTCCTGAAGCAATGGCTACTGGCGTTCCTAAAAGTGCAGTTATTGCTCTTACTGGCTTTGGAAAAGTTTCATGCGAATAGAAAAACCACGTTAATAAGCTGGTCAAGACTAGGGTCATGAATAGTAATATTAAGTGTCGCCGGGTAATTTTCATTCAGGCTGCTTCTTTGCAATGAGAATGATATGGATTGAACTAGAAGCGTCAGACTTCAAATAGTTTTTTCGAATGAGCTGCACTATTTCAAATTTGTAGTCTCTAAGCCCCTGCAGAAGATAATCAGCTTCATGAAGGTAGACGAACATGCTGTGTTGTCCGTCGCTGCTTGATTCAAAGTTTGATTTGGAATAGTTGCCCTCAATTGCGCTGAAATATAGAACCCCATTCTCATTCAGAAGTCCGGATGATTCCGTAATGAGATTTATGCACTCTTCTTTAGACAGGTAGGGCATGCAAAAACCGCAGACGATTCCGTCGTATTTTGTATCGATCGAGCTGATTTCTCTACAATCCATCACCGAAAAATGAGCGGAAGGATTATTTGTTTTTGCCAACTCTAGCATA
>CAZBYM010000694.1:0-1555 GCA_964495745.1 uncultured Chryseobacterium sp.
GTAGCGAAGACTGTTTTTCCTAAAAATGTTCCTCTGAAAGTTCTCGATCTCTGTGCAGCGCCGGGAGGAAAATCTACTTTGCTTGCAAGTGATTTAAGTGATGATTCTCTTCTCGTGAGTAATGAAGTAATTCGTACGCGTTCGCATATTCTTGCTGAGAACATTTCGAAATGGGGAAAGGCGAATGTGGTTGTCACCAATAGCGACCCTGAAAACTTCAGCAAGTTGAAAGGATTCTTCGACGTGATCGTGATTGATGCGCCATGTTCGGGAGAAGGATTGTTTCGTCGCGATCCGGAATTGACGAAAGAATGGTCGCCTGAGAATGTGAATTTGTGTTCATCGCGTCAACGCAGAATTGTTTTGGATATCTGGTCGTCGCTTAAGGAAAATGGGTTTCTGGTTTATTCGACGTGCACATTCAACACGAAAGAAAACGAAGAAAATTTATCCTGGCTCAGGAGTCAGGTTAGTTTCGAGTCGGTTGCACTCGAGATACCTTCTGAGTGGAACATTCTTCATACAGAGACGACTTTTGAAAATGAAACCAACCAGAAACCAGAAACTCTTCACGCCTATCGCTTTTATCCCCACCGCGTCAAAGGCGAAGGATTTTTCATTTCCGTATTGAGAAAAACTGAACCGCAGGAAACCGTTTCTTCGAAGGAAAAAGTGCTTTTTACTTTTGCTTCAACAAAAGAAAAAAATGAAGTTGCACCTTGGTTCTCGATACGCTCCGCTACTCGAACTGACGGTGCCGATGCTTTGTCAAGTCGAGTGATCGAAGAAGGAGATCGTATCGAGACGACAAAGCGTGAAGCAGACATTGCTGCAGACAAATATTTCGATTTCATTCGTCGCGGCGATCACATTCTTGCGTTACCGAAAGCACATACAGAATCAATTCACAAACTTACGCGCGCACTTAACTGCGTGCAATATGGAATTCCGGTTGCGGATACGGGCAAAGGAATGAAACCGTTGCATGAATTAGCGATTTCGAATCATCTCAACAAAGACGCATTTCATCAAACTGAACTTTCAAAAGAAGACGCGCTGAAATTTCTTGCGAAGGAAGATGTGAAGATTGTTTCATCGCACAAGGGAATTTCGTTGATGACATTTGAAGGAGTTCCGCTTGGGTGGATGAATTTGTTGGGGAATCGGGCGAATAATTTGTATCCGAAGGAGTGGCGAATTAGGAGGTTGTAAGGGTACTAACGCTGAAAAGGCTCTTATCCTTTTGAGCGTTGGCACCCTTGGAGAGTCCGAACCCTTACTTCACCTTAACCCAAACCCGCTCTCCATCTTTTTCAAGACAATGCCCGCGATCCGGGCCGTACCCCCAGGTGTTGTCGTAAATACACGGAATCACTTCTTTGCCTCGAGCGTTGATGAATCCTATTTTTCCATCCTTACGTACTTGCACTTCACCGTCGCGATACCATTCATAACTGATGAAATCATAGATAAAATCTGTTATTAATTTTCCTTCCCGATTAATCAGCGCCCACTTCTCCCCTTTTCTTACTCCGGTTGCCTCGCCCGTAAAAAT
>CAZBYM010000695.1:0-1554 GCA_964495745.1 uncultured Chryseobacterium sp.
CGAGAGATCGGGAGCCGACGATGATTTCTATCAATGGTGAAGGGAAGGTCTTTGCTGTCACTGATATTGCGGAGGTCAGCTTTGGGGTCGAGACCGGAAGGCAAAAGACTGCGGCGCAGACGATGAAGATTCTTCGTGAAAAGATGTCACTAGTTTTTGCTGCGGTGAAGGGCCAGGGGGTCGAAGAGAAGGACATTCGCACAGTGAGTCGTGGATTGTTCGATAAACTTGACACGTATTCTTCACCTCGTTTGGTGGAATATTACGACGAGAATCCATGCTATGTACAACGCGACTATTACAACTATCCAATGAGTATGGCTGGCGCAGCCGCAGATGGTGCTGGTATGAAAGCTGAGATGTCTAATCTGGACACCATGGGAGTTACGGTCGAGGCAAAATATACCATCGGCGAATATGACATTCTTATTTTGTCTGCGAAAGAATCCGGGGGATTGGAAACTTGGCTTATCCAAAACGGATACAAAATGCCGGTAGGAGCAAAAGAGGTTCTGGATCCGTACATCAAGACGAACATGAAGTTCTTTGTTGCCAAGGTGAATCTCGGCAACTATACTTCCCAGGGTGCAGTTCCATTAAGTCCGTTGCAGATTACTTACAAGTCACCAAAATTCATGTTACCGATTCGTCTTGGAATGGCGAACGCGAATGGCGAACAGGATTTGATCATTTACATGTATTCAAAACTTGGCCGCATTGAAACAACAAATTATCGCACTGCATTGGTTCCAACAGATTTCAAAGTTCCGTTGTTTGTTCAAAGCGAGTTCGGAGAATTTTACCGCGACCTCTACCAAAAAGCCTGGAAGCGCGAGGGGAAAAATGTTGTGTTTCTCGAATACGCGTGGGAAGTGAGTCCAATGCAAAATCTTTTCTGTGATCCTTGCGTGGGTGATCCTCCAATGGTAGCTGAATTAAAAGAAGCCGGTGTTGACTGGCTTATCAATAAAGGACAAGATTACCACACGGGTGGAAACGTATACGAGGGCAGTGTTCATTTCACACGATTGCATGTTACGTATGATTGTGAACATTTCCCTCAGGATTTGGTTTTCCAGGAAACTCCGAACAAAGCTACTTTTCAGGGGCGCTACGTGTTAACTCATCCAGCGAGTGGTGATTTCTCCTGCGAGAAAGGTCAAACATATATCAAGGATCTCAGTAAGCGCAGATGGAACGAACTGTATACGTATCAATGGTTGACTGGTCGTGACATTACTTCACATTATGATTACGCAAAAGAGTACGACATTTATCTTGAGAAAAAAGAAGGTAAAAGCAAACAAGGAAGTATTGTACCTTTCGGCGAAATCGAAGGGCCTATGAAACCTGGAAATGGAAACGGATCAATGCTGGTGTTTTTGGTTTCACTTCTTTCACTGTTGGCCGTGTTCTTTGCATTGTCAAGAAAGCGTTCGCCAAACTTCGGCTCAACTCAGTCTGACAAACCATTATTATAGATCTTTACTGTAAATTGAATAATTACATTGAGCTCTTCCACTTTAACTGGTATGACTTTCTGAATGATTGTCA
>CAZBYM010000696.1:0-1552 GCA_964495745.1 uncultured Chryseobacterium sp.
CTCCTTCGCTTATTGGTAACGAGCCTCCGCAGTTCGTACAGTTTGAAAAACTCGGCGCAACAAACTGAGATTTGCACCAGGGACACGTAACATGAAAATTTACCATGAGAGAAAATTGTTTCTCAAGATACGATACTCCGGGAAAAGGGACGGAATCAGCCTACGAGTGAGCTGTTTATTAATTCGGCGCCAACTACATCTTCAAGATCTATTGTTGCCCAAACATTCTTTTTGTTTCGTGCGTCAAAACGCTCACCCAGTGTGGCGAAAAAGTAGACGGGTTCCTGTTCGGCGGGGTTTTCCCAAATCACACCATACACCTCTTTGCCTGATTTTAACTTAAAACGGCAAGGGCGATCATTAACTTGAATAAATTCGCTGCGGGTCATAAGCGTGGCTTTCTCAAATTTCATAATTATAACGCGGATTACCCCTTTCGAGTTGCTCTCATTTATTAACAAACGGCGGAAGTTGTTAGTTGCAATTAACCGCGAAAGTTGAAATTGTTAATTACCTCAAACAAAAAACCCGACTCTTTCTTTGAATCGGGTTTTGTATTAGGCTTCGTTTGCTCCGCCAGCGGCATCTTTTGTTTTGATGCTCAGCAGATCACGATCAAAAAGATACAATCCTCCTTTTTCGCCGCCAATCAGTTTGAGTTTGTCAAGTACTTTTCTTGCAAGCGCTTCTTCTTCGATCTGTTCAGAAACGTACCATTGCAAAAAGTTGTGTGTTGTATAGTCGCGCTCTTTAAGACACGCCTCAACCAAGCGGTTGATTTCAGTAGAAACCTTTATTTCGTGTTCGAGAACCAATTCAAATGCAGCATGAACAGATTTGAACTTCTTGGGCGGAGTAACCAGCGCAGGAATAACAGCATGCCCGCCGCGTTCATTAATAAATCGCACAAGTTTCAGCATGTGCATTCTCTCTTCATCAGAATGCCCGAATAGAAACTGGGCAACTCCGTCCATTCCTTGTGTTTCTGCCCACGAAGCCATGGCAAGATAATATTGTGAAGAATTTCCCTCCAATTCTACTTGTTGGTTCAGTGCGGATTCAATTTTTTTCGATAGCATGTTTCAGTGTTTATAAGATCAAAGTTACAACTTAGCGCGCGTCCAATACTTACACAATTATAGATTTATTTGATAGCAGAATTGACGGGATTTTCGGAACTTCGTACAAACAACTCCCGTGAACATGAAAAAACTTCCACTCATTCTGGCCTTGACGATACTTGTTGTATTCTCTTCGTGCAATCATTTCCGCATCGACAAGCGCCATTACAATAAAGGATTCTATGTTGATTTTGGAAATTCTAAGAAGCTGTCAGGATCTTCAGAGGCAAGCTCCGTCGAAGAAGTTGCCGTTGCAGAAAGTGTCATCGCCAACACGAAAGAAGTAAAAGCCCTCGAACCTCAAAGCGTAATCAGCGCGCCGGCGGAGAAAGCAGACATCGTTCCAGCCTTAGTACTTTCAGAAACGATTTTGGACGAGCCCGCTGCGATTACTCCGGCAGAAGTGCAGAACGAAAATGCAGCTACTCACA
>CAZBYM010000697.1:0-1550 GCA_964495745.1 uncultured Chryseobacterium sp.
ATGAGGGATTAGATTCCCATCATAACACATCCTACCCTGGTCATCCCGCGCATACCGTCCCCGCGCAATGTCTTCGATGACCTGCGGAAAGATAATCCAATCACCATACTTCTTCAATCGCTCCTGACAATCGCGCGCATGGCAATAAATAGGAAATTGAGCACTTATCTCCTCAGTTTGCATGCTCGGATGTTCTTTCACGAAATCTATAACTTCGCGAAGTTTTTTTGCCTTTCCCAATAGTTTTGTTCTTTCTTCGAGACGTGCGCCATCGGGTATCGCCTGCGGTGCAGAAACCGCAAGTATCTCGCCGCCATCAAGCTCTCCAGTGACCAGATGGACTGATGTGTACACCTCATCTTTCCCATCAAGAATTGCTTTGGCGCTTGGAACCCAGCCTAAACCTGCGTATTTCGGCTTGCCATCTTCTTTTTTTTCTCTTAAGTCGCCGGGATGAATGTTGACGGTAATAAAATTTTTATGAATTTCTTCGGTGACAACCCAATCGTAGCCGGCGAGTGCTATTAAATCAACATGTCTTTTTTCCGCACTGGAACCTGATTCGTAATCATATGATGCACGAATTGCCATATCTTCAAGGTCTGCTTGCTCTTTTTCATAATACCCTCTGATTGGATTGCTGAAGCAGGGAATAATGATTTGTTTACTTTTGTATTCTTCATTTGCAATCTTCCACGCATTCGATGAGGGGTTGTCGGTGAAAATAAGGACTGGCTCGAATGGATGAGTACCATCTCCCTGAGCATCACGCTGTTCGATGTAGCGCTCGATTATTTTTCTGGCGTTTGAGCCTGTTCCTGACATGAATAATGCAATGCGCATCGGCTCGTACGATTTAGGAGCAAATAGTTTTCTGAGTGTCATGCAGCTTTCCTCCCAGAGAAGTACACATTTTCACCGTTTGATGTGTTCCACTGTTTTGTTCTCATGAACCGTACCCCACAAAATGAAGTGTTGGTCCTTCATAGGGCTTATGAAGCGTTGTGCGAAGTGTTGCTTCGCTACTTGCATGGACCTGCCCAATAATTTTTGCTTTATGTTCGCCTCTATTGTTGATTCGTTGGACAATTGCTTCAGCTGTGTTTTGATCCGGAACAATATACACAAATCCCAGGCCCATGTTTATTTTTGTGTATGATTGGTGTGGAGTCCATCCCGATTCTCCGACAACAAACTGATGGATAGGCATCGGTTCTATTGGATCAGTTATTTCAAATGAGACGCCCTCACCTGCACGGTTAAAGTTATGCAAGCCGTAACCGGTGATGTTTATTCCATAAATATCCCGATTATCAAACTGTTCTCCAATGAGCGCTGCTTCGACAAGGTAGAGTGCGGTTGGCATTTGAAGTGCTTCAATAATTGTTTGCCCACGTAGAATGGATGGTTTGTCATTGATTGTAAATTTGCCTTTGTAGAGATTTTTCCACTCCGTGCGTGGTTCTACATCGGGTGTAAATAGGACATGACGCATACTTGTAAATCCATTACTATGAAGGCCTGTTGAGGATACACCAACAATATAGTGT
>CAZBYM010000698.1:0-1548 GCA_964495745.1 uncultured Chryseobacterium sp.
GGTTCTTAATCTTACTTAGTAACAGATGCGAATGGTTGCACCAGCTCAACTTCAATAACTGAAACGCAACCATCAGCAATCAGTTTATCCGGCGGGCTTGTTGACGTAAATTGTTTCGGAGGAAATGACGGTGCAATTAACGTAAGTACTTCCGGTGGAACTCCTGCTTATTCCTGGTTGTGGAGCAACAGTGCGACTACTGAAAGTATTTCCGGACTAACTGCTGGATTGTACTCGATTCAGATTACAGACGCAAATGGTTGCACATTCAATAATGCGTTCACAATTAACGAACCTTCGGCCATTGCTGTTTCAGCAGTTACGGTTGATGCGTCGAGCTGCTCATCGAATGATGGGATGATTGATATTTCCGTGAGTGGCGGAACTCCTGGATATACATTTGTCTGGAGCAATGCTGCAACAACAGAAGATATTTCCGGACTCGATGGTGGAGCGTATAGCGTTACTATTACCGATGCGAATGGATGTGTTGATATATCATCGTATTCGATCACTGAGCCAGGTGCGCCAATTGTCACCTACTCAGAACCGATTGACACAGCTTGTTCCATTGATGGCGCCTTCACATTGAGCGGCGAAACTCCATTGGGCGGAACATTCTCTGGTCCTGGCGTAAGTGGAAATACTTTTGATCCAACGATTGCGAACATCGGAATGAATGTAATTTCTTATTCATACACCGACAGCGTTGGCTGCACAGGAAGTTCAATGGATTCTGTTTATGTTGATGTGTGTACTGATGCTCCAGTTTCAAGTCTGGTGTCTCAGGTCTCTATTTATCCAAATCCTAACAATGGAACTTTCACTCTGCAACTAAACTCGAACGAGCCATCGGATGTATTGATCTTTGATGCTCAGGGAAAATTAGTTTATTCGCAAAATGTTCAACCGAACGCTCAGTATCAGATGAACATTAGTGAGTCAGGAATGTATTTGATTACCACAATCAATAAAAGTGGTGAACGCACCAGTCACCGCGTCGTTGTGAATAAATAATGTAACGCAGAAATAGTCAACGAGCCGGGAAGCAATTTCTGGCTCGTTCTGTTTTATGCATGTTGATCAGTGTGCTTCCAACTCATTCAAATAAGTGCCGAATTCTTGCAGATTCTCCATTTTTATCAAAATTCATAGCGAATCCCGTTTTTCAAAATCCCTTTTTCTTCGTATGTTTGCGCCCCTAAAAAGGGCTGTTTTTCTTTTTAATCCCTTGAAAATAAACACTTAAGAATCGTTATGAACGAATACGTAATTTACTGTGTACCCGCTCTGGGGATATTAGGATTGATCGTAATGGCAATCAAGTCGGCATGGGTTAGCAAACAGGACGCCGGCGACAAAAACATGCAAGAACTCGCTGGATACATTGCCGATGGTGCAATGGCATTCCTCAAAGCAGAATGGAAAGTGCTCAGCATTTTCGTATTGTTCGCTGCAGCACTTCTCGCTTATTCAGGAACTATTGATACAGTGAATGGAAAAGAAATTCACTCGAGCTGGATCATTTCAATCGCGTTCGTCATTGGC
>CAZBYM010000699.1:0-1544 GCA_964495745.1 uncultured Chryseobacterium sp.
CCTTCTTTCAACCGCGACATTCATTGAAGACTCCGGACTTTTCGTGAACAATATCGCAAGCGGTTCTTCACAAACATTTGCGTGGTTGTCTGCAAATTCACTGCATATTTCAGGTATTGCATTCAAACCTGATTTTATTCGCTTGTTTGATCTCAACGGAAATATGTGTTGGGAATCGTCTAACAAGACAACCGTTTCCGAGAGTGGTGAGCTTCAATACGAATTGCCACTTGCCCTTTCAAACGGGATTTACATTGTCAGTATCCAATCTGAAAACAAAATCTGGTCCTCCAAAATAGTACACGCTAACTGAAGTAATCATGAAAAAACTATTCTTCATCGTCATCCTGTTAACAGGCAGTATCGCCGGATATAGCCAATGTACAACCACTAACGCAACATCATGTGTATGCGATTCGGTAGGTGATACAAATTGCGATCTGCTGCCCGACATTACTATTTCGTGGTATGCGCTTGAGAACTATCTGGCAGGTCCAAGTGAATATTCACAAACGGGAAATGGTGTTGATAATGGCCGTTTGAAAGTAACAGGATCAACTCCAAACATTGGTCACGGACCACTTACTGTTAGAGGACAAAACAATGCCGGTATGCGTACATTAATCAGCGGAACGGATACGTTTCAATATCCGGCAACAGGAACCTTCGTTTGTCCGAATGGAAATCCGACTCCAATGCAACTCACTACTCAACGGATTTATCACAAGAATGGAAATACAATGACGTATACGGATCGTTATACAAGTCCGATGACGTACCATCCTTCGCATAATCATATTCACTTCGATGATTGGGGAGTTTTTACATTGCGTATTCAGGATCCATCTGAACCTGATCCACGCAATTGGAGCATTGTTGGATCAGGACACAAACTTGGATTTTGTCTGATGGATTATTACCAGTGCAGTAACGGATCTGCAAATCATCATTGCAAAGACACGAACACGGTTTATGGTCAAGGCACAACCTGGTACAATGGGGATTTTCCAAATTACCAATTAGGTGGTGGAAATTATGGTTGCTCAGTTGTTGAACAGGGAATCTCTTCCGGATACACCGATGTGTACAGCGAACAACTCGACGGTATGTGGATCAACATTCCTCCAGGAACATGCAATGGAAATTACTGGATCGTATACGAAGTTGACCCACATGATGCAATTCGCGAAGAAGATGAAACAAATAACTACACTGCGATTCCATTCACATTAACAATGCAGACTCCTGCAGGAAATCCAATTGCAAAAATCAATCCACAGGGAAGTCCGAATGTTTGTACCGGCGATTCAGTACAACTTCGCGCAACAGCAGGAACTACGTATCTGTGGAGCACAGGAGCAACCACTCAAAGTATTTGGGCTGGAGCAGGCACGTATACTGTTACGGTAACTAACTATTGCGGCACTGCGACTTCAGCTCCGTTCACAGTTGTTGGAAGCGCTACGCCATCAGCGCCCGTTGGAACTGTTGATACAGTTTGTTACGGAACATCAGGAATTCTTTCTGCAACAGGAACCAACGTC
>CAZBYM010000700.1:0-1544 GCA_964495745.1 uncultured Chryseobacterium sp.
CAATTGCTGCGATTTCAATTTTCTTCACCATGTTTTATGACCAAGGTAACACATCAAAACCTGCGGATGTAAAAACAGATCAACCTGAAGTTGTTGTCGTGCCTGAACCTGCGAATACACTTTCTCCTTCGGAAGATCATTTCGTGAATCCGGAAGCAAAAACTGTTGCAATTCTTTCATTGAAGCAAGAAACAGTTTCGAGTGATTCGCAAAATGCTCCTGTCACCCAGAATTTGGTTATAGAGCCCATTCCGGTAGACGACAAGAAACAACCAATTGTTGAGCCCGAACCAATTGTTCCAACAAAACCCGAAGCGAGTTACAATGCGCAAGTTGGATTTATCGTCGATCTGAAAATAACCGACTTCGATAAATATTACACGACGCAAATTGAAGTGAGAGAACTTCCGCTTACAGGAACTGATGCAAAATTTGAAACGAAAGACGGGCTTGGCGATCCGAAAGATGAAAAAGATGAAGAAGTGGTGCGTCTCGTTCCTGCCGATCAGTTTTTACGTGAAGGTTTAATTGCTTTTCGTGACGCGCGTTACGGAAAATGCATCAGCAAGATGGAGCTTTTGTTGCAGAATAATCCGGAAGATGTGAATGCTCTTTTCTACACGGCAGTGAGTTATGTAAAACTGGAAATGTTTTCGAAAGCGATTCCGTTGCTTGATAAAATTATCGCTGGAAAGAATAATGTTTTCCATGAAGAGGCAGAGTGGTACAAAGCGTTGGCGTTGGAGGGAAATGGTGACGACGCGGCCGCGAAGGAACTCTTTAAGAAAATTGAAAGTGATGGAGGGTTTTATGCTGAGCAGGCAAGTAGACGTATTAATTAGCAAAGCAAGACTATTTTTTTACCACTTAGGCACTTAGTCAACGCCTATTGGCTGACGCACCACTTAGGTTTCGCTTAGGTTGGGACTAAGTGAATCCTATGTGATCTAAGTGACTAAGTGGTTCAAAAGTCCACCTATCTTTGCGTCATGCCTGTTTCCCAAACCGACTCTCGTTTCATCAAAGCCGCTGGCGTTACTATCCTGTTCTTATATCTCGTCATCCTCGCAGGTTCCATCGTCCGCGCTACCGGCTCCGGGATGGGTTGTCCCGACTGGCCACGCTGTTTCGGCTATTACATTCCACCAACTGATCCTGCGCAACTTGATTTTCACGCATCACAAGAATACACGAAAGGGATGATGATCATTCAAAACGATACACTTTGGCGTGCAAAGGAAAAATTCACTTCAGGATCAACATTTATATACGATCATTGGGAAAAATATCCTGTTCACAATTACGCGAAGTTTGTTGTTGCGCAAACATGGACAGAATACATCAATCGTTTGATGGGCGCATTGAGCGGACTTGCCTCATTGTTCCTTTTGTATTTCGCAATCAAGCGATGGAGATCGGATAAAATTTCTTTGTCGCTTGTCGTGCTTCATCTTGTCACCATCGGATTTGTAGCATGGCTCGGCAAAGTTGTGGTCGATTCAAATCTCAAGCCGGTTACCATTACGCTCCACATGCTTTTGGCG
>CAZBYM010000701.1:0-1533 GCA_964495745.1 uncultured Chryseobacterium sp.
CAACATTATAAGCAACAGGTACAAAGCATCATGAATGCGCATAAACTGTTTCTGCGTTTTTTGGATATTGCAGTCACGGATGAAGAACAAGAGATTCAGTTGAACCTTTTTCTGGAAAAATATGATGAAGTTGCACAGCACCTACCGAAAGTTGAAGCCTGGTTACTCAAACTCTCCGCCAACAATAAAGAGAAGAACTTTTTACGCGTCGATTCGTTTAATAGTGTAATCGGAGAATGGTGGTTTCGACTTAATCATGCGTTGAGTGCAACCGGGAAAAGCAATTACAGTCGTTACAAGAAGTCCGAACTCGCCAAATATTATTCTCCATCATTCAATTCGAAATCCAAAATGATGGTGCGCTCAATTGGTTTCGGAATGAGAACAAAATAATGCCACAAGCGAAGATGACTGAATTGAATAAATACAATTGTGCAGTACTTGTATTATCGTGCGACCGTTACAAAGATGCATGGGTGCCTTTTTTCACTTTGTTCCGTAAGTATTGGTCGAACTGTCCTTATCCGATTTATCTCGGCACAAACGAAGCTGACTTATCCTTCCCCAATGTTAAAGTAATTCAAAGTGGTAAGGCCCGTGATTGGTCGTATGACACAAAAGAAATTTTGAAAAAGATTCCTGAAAAATATCTCATCGTTCTTCTGGAAGACTATTTCATTACGGGAAATGTTGATTCTTCACTGCTTGAAAAAAGTATTGCAGTTACGCAAAGTGAAAATGCAGTATTTACCCGATTGGCCAGTTTCAGGGCTGATCACTTTCCGATGTATGCTTATGATGTAATGTGCGAAGCTTCTTTTATGGGTGTGACACGAAAAGACGCGCCGTTCAGAATCAATCTTCAGGCAGGAATCTGGAATCGCGAAAGTTTTATTGATTTGATTCTTGAAGGCGAATCTCCGTGGGAATTCGAAGTCAAAGGTTCAGAAAGATCACAAAAAATGGACCGCAGATTTCTGGGAATTGCTGATAATCCTGCAGAGAAATATGTGCATGGCCCAATACCCTATTTATGCACTGCAATCACAAAAGGAGTTTGGATGCGCGAAGCAATTGCATTGTGCAAGAAAGAAAATGTTGAGATTGACACCTCTATACGCCCAATTGAATCATGGTACGAATACACGAAACGCAGGTTGTATCATGGGTTTTCCTTCGGAACCAGAAAGTATCTCGACTTTATTGCACTAAAACTGAGGGGCAAAAAGAATTGACGAAGGTCAATCAACGCCAAATATCTACTGTTTTCTCAGTAATTTAGAGGGATTAATACGACCTCGTGCCGGTAACCGTTGTCATTCCTACTTACAATAGATTCGCGAAAATTCAAGAAACTCTTGGCGCTCTAAGTGCACAAGACTTCCAGGATTTTAATGTGATTATTGTAGATGACGGATCTTCAGAAGAAGTCTACTCACAATTACGCACAGCAACCAAGGATTCAACTTTTCCAATTCGCATTCTCAGACAGAATAATGCCGGAGCTTCTGCTGCTACCAATTATGGGGTACT
>CAZBYM010000702.1:0-1520 GCA_964495745.1 uncultured Chryseobacterium sp.
TATTCCGATAAGGATGTGCGGGTAGAGTATGAAGTCAAGAATGGAATGTATCACGGCAAGTACAATTCGTGGTACACGAATGGTAAGAAAAAATCACATGGCGAATTCAGCAACAACATTCGTGTGGGAACGTGGACGGTATGGGATTCAAACGGAACAGTGCGGTGCGTTAGGAAGTACAAAAATAATTTCGAGTATGAGCGCATTTTTCCTAAAGTTTCAAATGAGGGTCCGATTCCTTTGTTGAGCGAACCCAGTTGCAAATTGGAGCGAACTTCCGGTGGATATTACAAATATTTCTACTTGAAGGAGCGTGCTGTTGCTGCATCGAAAAGAATTTGGCGGTACATTCCAGCTAAAAATTGCAATGCAACGTTGGGATCAGATTTTCTTTATCACAAGTTGATTGATTCTCTACTAGCGGGTCGAATAAAAGTATACGACGCCTTGAACGACGAATTGAAACAGATTCTGGATAGCACCCGAATCCATTCGATGGCAGATACAGTAGGCAGAAAAATTGTTGGATATAAAATCAAGGAAGATTGGTTTTTTTGTAAGGACAGAATGTTATCAGAAACCCGTGTCGTTTCCATTTGTCCAATTGTGCACACCAAGATTTCGCCTGAAGATTCAGTTGAGCTTGGTTGGTTTTACTATCCGCAGCTAAGGAACACACTGGCTGCAATACCAGCGCAGAAGGGAGTGTATCCCGAGTATGTTCATTCACTCGAAGATGTAATCTGGTTTCGCTGTTTCAGCAGTTCAATTTACAGGGAATCCAATTTTACTCACAAAACGCTAAAAGAAAGTTTTGGAGACCCACTCGGTCGTGCGTATAAAATGGAACAAACCAGGATTGAAATCGGATTGGTGGAAGACGAGCACGATTTGTGGATGCGTTTTTCGCGTTAGCTATCCGCATCATTTTCGAATTGACCAGAAGTACATTTGTTTTATGACCGAAACGCAATGAGACTGTTGTTGAAAATATTGGGGGATCTGATTTTCATTCCAGTGGTGGTATTCTGCTTGCTAAATTCTTCCCTTGTAATCTACGGAATCCGCATGGGCTACGGACAAGTCGAAATTGTTTACAACGCGCGTGAATTGGAGGATGTTTATTCTGATGCACAAGTTGATTCAAAAGTCAAAGAGAAACTAAAGTTGATAGAAGCGATTCGTGAATTTGCTTTCGACTCTATCGGTTTGAAACGCAACGACAACTACACAACGTATTACGACCAGAAAGGAAAACGTTTGTTGTATGTGGTTACTGCATCGAAACCATTTGAGTTAGTTCCATACGAATGGAGTTTTCCGATTATTGGCGATGTTCCGTACAAAGGTTTTTTTGTGGAAGAAAAAGCGAATGCAGAACGTGATCGATTGAAAGCGGAAGGTTGGGATACGGATATTGGCGGAGCTTCCGGTTGGTCGACACTTGGATGGTTTCGCGATCCTGTTCTTTCTGACATGTTGAAAATGAATGAGGGCGATCTTGCGGAACTGATCATTCA
>CAZBYM010000703.1:0-1510 GCA_964495745.1 uncultured Chryseobacterium sp.
TATCGATTCAGAAAGAACTTGAGAAACTTTGATTCCGAAATCTCCACTCAAATGATCTTTCGATTCTGCATTGAATCGTTCTACACGTTTTCCGGAATGAAAAGCGATAATCGTTTCGCCTTTAACGAGAGCATCGCCTTCAGAAAGTGTGAGTATTTCGTGTGCCAATTCTGAATTCGGCAGAATTCTTCCATTGATCCACAGATGTTGTTTCGTTGTATCCGGCAGAAATGGAGTTTTCCAAGCTTCCAGATAATCAACTGTACTTGTTGTCGATTCCGATTTCAAGAACTTCTCCCACTTTTCACGAATTGTTAAAATACCTACACGAAAATCACAGATCGCGCGAGTTGACGACAATGGCTTTAACGCCTCGCGAAAAGAATCATCAAACAGGATGAGCTGAAATTGAGACATACTATTCCTTGATTAGTTTGGACGAGAATTGACGACCTAGTTCATCGACAATTACAACTGTGTAAGCACCAGGAGTCAATTTCGAACAATCAATTTCGTGGCCAGGTAAGACGGAATTATGGGTTGCAACTAATGCTCCGGTTACAGAATAAATCAGGATTGTAGATGCTCCGGGATCTGAAGAAGTATAATGAAAAGTGTTGCCGGCAGGAACAGGATAAACTCCTATCACAGGTGATGGAGCTACTTCATTAATACCAACTCCGCCACCTACAATCGCTTCACGATAAATTACGATTCCAGTTCCAAGATCCTGATACACCAAATGAATTTTTCCATTGTAGAAAGCAGCGTGAGGATTATGCTGAGTTCCATTTTCAGAAATTCCAATTGTGTCGTTGAAGAGTTGCACCGAAGTCAGCTGCATTGGGCCGGAACCTGAAACAGCAACGTAAACATCATAGTTACTTGTGCGGCGATCAGACCAAGTATAAACGATCGTGTCGCCATTCCCGCAAACTGAAGGTTGTTTCTGTTGAACCGCAGGAGGTATTGATGGTTCCAACAAAGCATGCGTTCCTGCCCCACCATCCAGAGCATTTCCACAGCCAAAATAAATCTTGGTCGTACTTTTCCACACCACGAGAATTGAATCCTGATAGAACATTGCTTCTGCACCTGCAGTTGGGCAGGAAGTAATTGTCCAGTTTGTCTGATCGAATTCCGAAACAGTAGGAAACGTATTTCCGGAATCTGATGAAATCGTCATAATAATATTGCGTCTGTTGTTTTCATTGTCGCGATAAACAACATAAACCATCGAATCATTAATCAGCAAAGCAGGTGCGCAGCACGAACATGGAATTCCACTTGCAGCAAGATGTGCGTCAGTTTCCATTGTGTACGTTTGTCCACCGTCATTTGAACGACAAACCATTTGCTGTGTTAACGTCATAGTTTGATCTGCAGCTTCAAAAACAATAACAGGATTTCCTCCTGGCTGAATCTGTACATCCGGCGTGTAAGTCATGTTTGTTGTTTGATGGTCAACGCGCACAGTATCGCCCCAAGTTTGACCTCCATCAATTGATCG
>CAZBYM010000704.1:0-1505 GCA_964495745.1 uncultured Chryseobacterium sp.
GCAGTTCCCCCTTCGGGGGTTAGGGGGCGTGGGGAGCCAACTCTATACTTCCTATCTTTGTTAAACAATGCAAATCCACCACACCAAAGCGAAAGACCGAAGTACCGCCAAATGGGCTGGTGGAACTACAACTCAGCTCGCCATTTTTCCCGAAGCAAGCGAGTACATGAAATTCGATTTTCTTTTCCGGATCAGCACAGCAACCGTTGAAGTCGAAGAATCGACATTCACATTTATGCCAGGTGTGAAGCGTCATTTGATGATTTTAGAAGGTGATTTGACTATTGATCACAAAGGCCGTTACAAAAAACAAATGGCAAAATTTGGATATGACATTTTCGATGGTGAATGGCCAACTACTGCGAAAGGAATGGTGACTGATTTCAATCTGATGACGAAGGAGAAAACTTCAGGAAAACTTCAGGCAATCACATTGAAAGAACGCGGTGAAGAAACAATCACCTTCAACAAAAAAATATCGTACAGCGCCCTGTATTTACTTGTAGGAAAACTGCGTGTGATTACCGGAACAAAATCGGCTGAAATGAAAAACGGCGATTTTATTCTTTGTGATCACGAAGGAGAAGCGCAAATCATGCACATGCAGGCAACTGCCGCAACAGAGTTAATTCTTGTAACGATACAACTATAAACGGGGAACCAATAACGGGGAACCGGAAACCGGAAACTTTTTTCTAACTTCACTCCATGAGCGACACCGCCAGGATCAATACCACGCAAAACGTCGTCATCCAATATGAAGTAGCTTCTGCAGGAGAACGAATCCTTGCGCGATTACTCGATCTTGTTTTGTTCGCGGCATATCTTGTCCTGATTTATTTACTCGTTGGCCAGATCATCACCTCACTTTCCTGGGAAACGCAATCCGAAGTGGGTCCGGCAATTTATATGTTGCTTCCGCTACCGATTGTTACATATACACTTTGGTGTGAATCAATTTTCAACGGCCGCACATTCGGAAAAATGATTCTCGGATTGAAAGTAGTGAAGACAGATGGAACTCCTGCCGGGCTCGGCGATTTTGCTTTTCGATGGATCACCAGAATTCTCGAAGGAGAAGCTGGAATTTTTACTTCTCTTGCTTTGCCCGTGGCTCTGATCAGTGGGAAAAGTCAACGCATCGGCGATATGATTGCAGGAACAATTGTCATTCGTACCAAAGTGAGAAATTCAATTCGAAGTACAATTCTTGCGCAGATCAATCCGTCATATAAAGTCGTATTTCCTCAAGTTGCTATTCTTTCTGATAAAGACATGAACATCATCCGCAACGTCATGCAACAATCATACAGCACGTCCAATTATCCCCTAATGGAAACACTCGCTGCGAAAGTAAAAAGCATCATGAATGTCAATCCGGATCCACGACAATTACCTGCTCCACAGTTTTTGAATATTGTTGTTGCGGATTATGCGCATTATGCTTTCGAGGGACACTAGAACTCCATGCCTGCGGCGCTTTACACGGCGAACGGCGTAATGGT